>NZ_JBYIRL010000044.1:0-62856 GCF_057708125.1 Actinacidiphila sp. bgisy145 | reverse complement strand
TCCCCCCCCCCCCCCCCCCCCCCCCCCCCCCCCGCGGCGCTCAGTGAGCTGCCCCTACTGTGTGACACTGCTTCAACGAGTGTCAACTGCTACCGTCGGGGCATGGCGACGACGGGTTCGGCAGCGGGCGCGGCAGGCGGCGGGCGGCGGGGTGGGGGCGGTGGGGGCGGGTCCGAGGTGCCGGACGCGGCGAGCGGCGAGAGCGGGCCGGGCTTCCGCTTCGTGGGCGGCCGGGTGTGCCTGGACTTCGTGGCCACCCTCGGCAAGCGTCACACCGACCCGGTCGAGCGGCTGCCCGAGCCCGCCGCGCTGGCCCGCTGGTTCGACGCTGCCGGGCTGCTGCCCACCGGCGCGGCGGCGCCGCAGGTCGGTGCGGCCGGGCTCGCCCAGGCGAGGGTGCTGCGGGAGGCGCTGAACCGCCTGGTGCGCGCGGCGATGGCCGGCCGGCCGTACAGCAGGACGGACATCGCGGTGGTCAACCGGGTCGCGGTGCTGCCGGATCTGGCGCCGCAGCTCGCGGTGGGCGACCAGGCAGCGGAGGCGGGCGGGGCGGAGGTGCGCTGGCAGCACCGCGGGCCGGTCGCGGGGGCGGCGCTGGCGACGGTGGCGCGCGACGGGGTGCTGCTGCTCGGCGGGCCGGTCGCGGGCCGGGTCAAGGAGTGCGGCAACCCGGTGTGCTCGCTGCTGTTCGTGGACGACTCCCAGGCCGGGCGGCGCCGCTGGTGCTCGATGGAGCGCTGCGGCAACCTCGCGAAGGTCGCCGGGTACCGGGCCCGGGCGCGCCGCAGGGACACGGCGCAGGAGGCGGGCGCCGCGCAGGACGCGGAGGGCGGCCCGCCGCGCTGAGCTGCGGCGATCGGCGCGAGGTGCGGAACAAGCCCTTGACAGCGCGAGCCGTTGCTGATTCGTTGGCAGCAAAGCCGGACCGAACGATCGGTCGGTCCGGCGGTGCGGCTCGGCGTGGAGCGCGAGGGAGAGTGGCATGGGCGGGAGCGTCCCGGACGAACTGCTGGACCCTGCGGAGCGGATGGGGCCCGACGAGCTGGCCGCGCTCCAGTTGGGCCGCCTCCAGGCGACCCTGCGGCACGCGTACGAGCACGTGCCCGCCTACCGGGAGAAGTTCGACGCGGCCGGGGTACGGCCCGAGGACTGCCGGAGCCTGGCGGACCTCGCGCACTTCCCGTTCACCACGAAGGCGGACCTGCGGGCGGCGTACCCGTTCGGGATGTTCGCGGTGCCGATGCGGGAGGTGCGGCGGCTGCACGCGTCCAGCGGCACCACGGGGCGGCCGACGGTGGTCGGCTACACCGAGCAGGACCTCGCGGTGTGGGCGGAGGTGGTGGCCCGCTCGATCAGGGCGGCCGGCGGCCGCCCGGGCCACAAGGTCCATGTCGCCTACGGCTACGGGCTGTTCACCGGCGGGCTGGGCGCGCACTACGGCGCCGAGCGGGCCGGCTGCACCGTGATCCCCGCGTCCGGCGGGATGACGGCGCGGCAGGTGCAGATCATCCGGGACTTCCGGCCGGAGATCATCATGATCACCCCCTCCTACATGCTGACGCTGCTGGAGGAGTTCGAGCGGCAGGGCGTCGACCCGCGCGGCACCTCGCTGCGGGTGGGCGTCTTCGGCGCGGAGCCGTGGACGGAGGGGATGCGCGCGGAGATCGAGGAGCGGTTCGGGATCGACGCGGTCGACATCTACGGGCTGTCGGAGGTGATGGGCCCGGGCGTGGCACAGGAGTTCGCCGGGAGCAAGGACGGCCTGCACATCTGGGAGGACCACTTCCTGCCGGAGGTGGTGGACCCGATCACGGACGAGGTGACGGCGCCGGGCGAGGGCGGCGAGCTGGTGTTCACCTCGCTCACCAAGCAGGCGCTGCCGGTGGTCCGCTACCGCACCCGGGACCTGACCCGGCTGCTGCCGGGCACCGCCCGCCCGGCGATGCGGCGGATGGCGAAGGTCACCGGGCGGTGCGACGACATGATCATCCTGCGCGGGGTGAACGTCTTCCCCACCCAGATCGAGGAGATCGTGCTGCGCACCCCGGCGGTCGCGCCGCACTTCCGGATCGAGCTGACCCGGCCCGCGCGGATGGACCGCATGGCGGTCCTGGTCGAGGCGCGCCCCGGCGCGGGCCCCGAGCAGCGGGCGGCCGCGGCGGCGGCGATCGCCCGCGGCGTCAAGGACGGCGTCGGGGTGAGCGTCGAGGTCAGCGTGGTTGACCCGGAGACCCTGGAGCGGTCGGTGGGCAAGATCCAGCGGATCAGGGACCTGCGGGAGCCGCGCGAGGCGCCGTGAGCGCTCCGCCCGCCGCCGCGGACAGGCGGCGCAGCGCGACCTCGGCGAGCAGGGCGGCGCCGTCGGGCAGCACGGCGTCGTCGAAGACCGCGTCGGGCGCGTGGTTGCCCGGGGCGGTGGCCGGGTCGCGGCCGGGCGGGCAGGCGCCGAGGCTCGTCATCACCCCGGGCACCTCGGCGAGCACCCGGCCGATGTCGTCGGACACCAGCGCCGGGCGGGCGGCCCGGGTGAAGCGATCGGCGCCGAACAGGTCGGCCACGGCCCGGCCGACCAGGTCGGCTTCGGCGGAGTCGTTCACCGTGGCCGGGTACCCGGGGACGTACTCCACCTGTGCCTGGAGCCCGTGGGCCGCGGCGATGCCGCGGGCGGCGTGCCCGGCCTCCTCGGCGAGCTGGGCCAGCGCGGTGTCCGACAGCGCCCGCAGGGTCGCTTCGAGGCTGCCCTGCGCCGGGATGATGTTCGGCCGGGTACCGGCGTGCAGGGCGCCGACGGTGAGGACCACCGGGTCGAACGGGTCGAAGCGCCGGGCCGGCAGCGCGCCCAGCGCGGTGACCAGTGCGGCCAGCGCCGGGATCGGGTCGCGGGCGCGGTGCGGCCAGGCCCCGTGCCCGCCGCGCCCGTGCAGGGTGACGGTCAGGGTGCCATTGGCGGCCAGCGCGGGTCCGGCCGCGTTGCTGAAGACGCCCGCCGGCGCCGACGCGCTGGAGTGCAGCGCGTACGCGGCGACCGGGCGGCTGCCGGTGGTCTCCAGCAGGCCCTCGGCGAGCATGAGCCGGGCGCCGTCGTGCCCCTCCTCCCCCGGCTGGAACATCAGCAGGACGTCGCCGGCGAAGTCCTCCCGCCGGGCGGCGAGCAGGTGCGCGGCCCCGACCAGCATCGCGGCGTGCTGGTCGTGGCCGCACACGTGGCGCGGCCCGCCCGGGAACGGCAGCGCGTCCAGGTCGGCCCGCAGCAGCACCGTGGGCCCCGGGCGTACGCCGGAGACCACCGCCACCACCGAGCTGAGCGCGCTGCCCGGGGTGGCCGCCACGCCCGGCACGTCGAGCGCGGCGAGCACCGCCTGCTGGGTGCGGGGCAGGTGCAGCCCGGTCTCCGGGTGCGCGTGCAGCTGCCGCCGCAGCCGGTCGAGGCCGAGCGAACGGGCCTGCGCCACCAGGTCGTTCATCAGGCGCTGCCCCGCAGCGCGGGCAGCACCGTCTCGGCGATGCGGTAGGACTCCTCCAGCAGCGGGTTGCCGGACAGGATGAAGGTGTCCACGCCCAGCTCCTGGAACTCCCGCAGCCGCTCGATGACCTGGGCGGTGGAGCCGACCACGGCGGTGCCGGGGCCCGGCCGGAACAGGCTCATGCCCGGCCACAGGTTGGGGTGCTTCTCCAACTCCCGTGCGTGCTTGGGCACCCGCCCGCCGTGCTGCCGGAACTGCCGGGCCCACCCCTCGCCGTCCTTGCTCTCAGGGTCGCCGAGCATCCGGGTGTACGTCGCCTGGCTGGTGACGTCCAGCAGCCGGTCGGCGGCAGCCCACGCCTGCTCCTCGGTGTCGCGCACGATGAGGTGCAGCCGCAGGCCCAGGCGCAGTTCGCGGCCGTGGTGGGCGGCGCGCTCGCGCACCCGGTCGAGCTTCTCCTTCAGCAGGTGCGGCGGCTCGCCCCAGGTGAGGTAGACGTCGACGTGCTGCGCGGCCATCTCGATGCCGGGCGCGGAGGACCCGCCGAACCACAGCGGGGTGTGCACGCCGCCCTGGAGCGGGGCCAGTTCGCGCAGGGCGGCGCCGGCGTTCGTCAGGTCGTAGAAGCGGCCCTTGTGGTCGAAGACCTCGCCGGCGGTGAGCCGTTTGACGATGTCCCAGTACTCGGCGCTGAGTTCGTACCGCTCGTCGTGCTCCAGGTTCAGGCCCGCCTGGCGCAGGGCCTCGGTGGAGCCGTTGACGACGTTGAAGCGCAGCCGGTCCGGGCCGAAGAGGTGGGCGAAGGTCAGGGCCATCTTGGCGAGCACGGTGGGCGAGATGAGCCCGGGGTGGACCGCGAGCAGCGGCTTGAAGCTCGGCCGGGTCTGGGCGGCGATCGCGCTGGCCAGCGGCCACACGTCGTACAGGTCGGTGGCGAACAGCGCGCCGTCGTAGCCCGACCGGTCGACGGCGACACCGAGTTGCTGGAGGTAGGCCAGGTCGGTGGTGCGGCGGCCGGCCGGCTCCCAGGGGTAGGCGCCTTCGCGCGGGATGATGTACCAGAGGATCTCGGGGCTGGGCACGGTCACTTCTCCGAGGATGCGGCGGGCGTGGCGGCCAGGGCGCGGGCGGCGGCGGCGTCCAGGCCGGGGTGGCGGGCGTCCGCCACGGTGATGGGGCGGGCCAGGAAGCCCGCGGCGGCGAGGATGTCGGCGGCCTCCTGCTGCTCGGCGACAAAGGCGTCCGAGACCGGCTCCAGCCGCCAGGGCAGTGCCGCCAGTGCCTCCCGCCAGTCCGGCGCGCTGCCGCCCTGGTCGGCCGCGGCGATCTCGGCGGCCTCGTCCAGGTGCTCGGCGGCCCAGCTGTCGGCCGCCCGCAGCGCCTGCGCGATGGTCTCGACCAGCTCCGGTCGGGTGTCGGCCAGTTCGCGGCGGGTGAAGAACACCGAGCGGTCGGCGATCAGGTCGCCCGCCTCGGCCAGGGTGCGCAGCCGGCTGTCCCGGCGGGCCGCCGTCAGTTCCGCGCCCTGCGCCACCCACGCGTCGATGCCGCCGTCCAGCAGCCGCGCGTACGAACCGTCGTCCGAGCGCTGGGCGGTGATGTCGGCGCCGTAGGAAAGGCCCTGCAGGGCCAGGGACTTCGCCACGAAGTGGGTCTGCCACGAGCCGATCGCGAGCTGCACGGTGCGGCCCCCGAGGTCCGCGGGCGAGGCGATGTCGCTGTCCGCGCGCACCAGCAGCGCACCGTGCCCGGGGCGCGGCGCGGACACCGCGGCGTACACCAGGTCGTGCCCGTCGGCCTGGGCCGACAGCGGCGGCGTCGACCCGGTCCCGCCGAAGTCGATGGTGCCGTCGGCGAGCGCGCCCGCGGTCGCCAGGCCACCCGCCTGGTGCCACACCACGCTCTCCCCCGCCTCCGCCAGCGCCTCTTCGAGCAGCCCGAGCCGCGACAGGTAGTACAGCGACGGATTGGCCTTGTGGACACCGATGTTGACGGTCATGCGGAACGCTCCTTGGTCACGAGGGAAGTTGAGCCGGTACGTGGTCCGCCGCCCGCCGGACCGTCCGCGGGAGGCGGCTCGGGGGCGGCGGCGGGCGGGGTGGCGGGATGGACCCCGAGGGTGGACAGCAGGCGGGTGCGGAGGGCGGCGAAGCGGGGGTCGGCGCTGTCGCGGGGGTGGTCGAGGGTGATGCGCTCGTCGGAGGCGAGGCGGCCGTCGCGCAGGACGGCCACCCGGTCGGCGAGCCGGATCGCCTCGTCGACGTCGTGGGTGACGAGCAGGACGGCGGGCCGGTGGCGGCGGCAGAGTTCGCCGACGAGCTCGTGCATGCGCAGCCGGGTCAGCGCGTCGAGCGCGGCGAACGGCTCGTCCAGCAGCAGGAGTTCCGGCTCGCGGATCAACGCACGGGCCAGCGCGACCCTTTGGGCCTCGCCGCCGGACAGGGTGGCCGGCCAGGCGTCCTCGTGCCGGTCGAGCCCGACCTCGGCCAGGGCCCGCCGCCCGGTCTCCTTGGTGCGCGCCCCGCGCGGCAGCGCGACCGTGACATTGGCCAGCACCCGCTTGGACGGCACCAGACGCGGCTCCTGGAAGACGACGGTGCGCGACTCGGGGACCAGCACGCTGCCCCCGTCATGGCGGTCGAGCGCGCCGATGATCCGCAGCAGCGTGGTCTTCCCGGTGCCGCTGGCGCCGAGCAGCGCGAGGAACTCGCCCTGCGCGATGTCGAGATCGAGGCCGTCGAGCACGTCGCGGCCGCCGAAGGTACGGCGCAGGCCGCGGATGCGGACGGCGGCGGCGCGGCCGCCGGGCCCGCCGGGTGCCTGGGACGTCTTGGACGTCAGTGGCTCGCTCATCGCGCGGCCCCCTGCGTCCGCCACGGCATGAGCACCCGTTCCAGCAGCCGGGCGCTGCCGTCCGCGACCAGTCCGATCAGCGCGTAGATGAGGATGCAGACCGTGAGGATGTCGGTGCGGCTGTACTCCTGCGCGGTGGACATCAGGTAGCCGATGCCGGCGGTGGAGTTGATCTCCTCGGCGGCGATCAGCGCGATCACGCTGAGCGTCATCGACAGCCGCAGCCCGGACAGCAGCGCGGGCAGCGCCCCGGGCAGCACCACCTCGCGGACCAGCGCCAGCCGGCCCATCCCGAAGCTGCGCATGGCCTCCACGAGTTTGCGGTCGGTGTTGCGCACCCCGCCGGCGGCCGAGACGTACATCGGGAAGCTGGTCGCGACCGCGATCAGCACCACCCGGGCGGTCTCGCCGATGCCGAACCAGACCATGAACAGCGGCACCAGGGACAGGAACGGGATGGTGCGCAGCAACTGCATGGAGGAGTCGAGGAGTTCCTCGCCGAGCCGGGAGAAGCCGGTCAGCACGCCGAGGACGAGTCCGGCCGAGGCGCCGATGAGCAGGCCGAGCCCGGCGCGGGTCAGCGACACCGACAGCGCGTCGCCGAGCTGTCCGCTGGTCCACAGCTCCTTGAACGCGGAGAGCACCTGGCGGGGCGAGGCGAGCAGCGACGGGCTCAGCGTGCCGGAGGCGGACGCCCAGATCCAGACCAGCAGCAGCGCGACCGGGCCGAGCAGCCGCAGGCCCAGGCTGAGCGCGCGCGGCCTGGGCCGTACGGTCTTCGGGCGCGGGGCGACCAGCCCGGGCGCCACCGGGTCGGTGGAGGTGCCGAGGGGGGTGTCGGCGAGCGCGCCGCTCACTTCGCGCTCGCAGTGGTCGTGTCGATGTCGATGACGTACGGCTTGACGTCGAAGACGCCCTTGGTGATCTTCTGTGCGGCGAAGAACTGCGCGACGGTCGCGAAGTGCGCGAGCTGGGTCGCGCCGATCGGCTGGGCGGTGCCGAGCGCCTTGTCGATGGGCAGTTCGACGGCGCGCTGGGCCGGGCTGACGGCTTCGGGGCCCGAGCTGGTCTTGACGTTGAGGTAGGCCGCGGGGTTCTGCTGCTGCTTCAGCCCGGCGTCGTGCAGGTAGGCGTAGAGCGCCTTGACGACCTCGGGGTGCTGGGTGGCGAAGCCGTTGCGGACCGCCCAGACCGCGTAGTTGTCCGAGCCGACCTGGCCGCCGGTGGTCAGGAAGCGGGCGCCGGAGTTGGCGAGGGCGGGGACGGAGTACGTCGCCCAGGTCGACCAGGCGTCCACCTGGCCGGAGTTGAAGACCGGGCCGACCTGGTTGGGCTGGAGGTAGACCCGCTTGACCTTGTCGGCGGGGATGTGGTTCTGCTGGAGCGCCTTGAGCAGCAGGTACTCGCTGGTGCCGCCGTGCCAGACGGCGACCTTCTTGCCGACCAGGTCGCTGACGCTGTTGATGCCGGAGTCCTTCTTCACCAGGATGCCCTCGCCCAGCTCGTCGGGGTCGACGGCGGAGAACAGCTTGAAGCCGGGGGTCTGGGCGAGCGCGGCGATCGCGGAGGTGATGGAGCCCTCGGCGAAGTCCAGCGCGTTGGCGTCGAGTTCCTGCGCGGCGGGGGCGAAGGCGCCCGCGGTGCCGGTCCAGGCCACCTTGGCGTGCACCTTGGCCAGGGCCTTGGCGAGCGAGCCGTCCTTGCGTCCGAGGGCGAGCACTCCGGAGTTGCCGCCGTCGGGGATGCGGACGGTGACGGTCGCGCCGCTGCCGCCGGCGTCCGCGCGGGCCGAACCGGAGGAGGACGAGGAGCAGGCGGCCAGGGACAGCGCGGCGATCAGGGCGGTGAGGGCGAGAGCTGGTTGACGGACGTTCACGGGAAGTCTCCAGGAAGGGGCGTGGCCGCGGGCGGCACGGGTTCAGGGGGTGGCGGGGGCCGGTGCGGCGGCCGTGGCGGAGGTGGCGGCGCCTTGGGCGCGGGCCGCGCGCAGCTCCCGGGCCCGGCGCAGCGGTTCGTGGTCGGCCCAGGCGGCGACGTCGACCGGCTCGGGCAGGAAGCCCTGCGCGGACAGGAACCGCTCCTGCTGGGCGAGCAGCTCCAGCCGCTCCGGGCTCAGGTCGAGCCCGAGGCTGCCCGCGGTGCCCGCGCGGTAGGCGCCGGCCACCCCGTCGGGTCCGGCGCCGGTCTCGGCGCCGAGGATGCGGGCGAGGTCGCCGGGGTGGCCCGCGGCCCACTCGGCGGCGTCGAGCAGCACCGCGAGGAAGCGGGTGACGAGGTCGGGCCGCTCGTCCAGCAGCCGCTGGTGGACGGTGATCGGGCGGGGCGTGCCGTTGTTCACCCGGCTGCGGCGGTCGGGCGCGGCGTCCAGGTCGACGGCGACCTCGGCGCCGTAGCGGCGGGCCGCCTCGACGGCGAGGGCGCCCTTGACGTAGACCGCGTCGACCACGCCGTCCCGCAGCGCCGCAAGCTCCCCCTCCCACTGGCCCTGCCTGACGCCGGGCACGTCGACCAGGCGGACGTCGTCCAGGGTCAGTCCGGCCAGGCCCAGGGCTCCGGCGTGGCCGTGCAGCGCCATGGCCCGCCAGAAGTCGATCGCGATGTCGTGGCGGGGCACGGCCAGCTTCCGGCCGCGCAGCTGCTCGGGGCCGCGCAGGTCGCTGCCGGCGCGCACCAGGATGGACTGCCGCTCCTCGATCCAGGTCAGCGCGATCACCCGGGTCGCCTCGCCGCGTGAACGCGCCCACAGCGCGGGGACGTTGCCGCCTTCGCGGAAGAGCGCGGCGAGTTCGTGGGTGAAGTGGCTGAGCGGCAGCCCGTCGCCGTCCTTGTCCGCGGCGGCGTCGCGCAGCGAGCGTACGGCGATGCCGTCGGGGGCGAACTCGGCCGCCAGGGTGCCCCGGTCGGCGGCGATGCCGGTGGCGGTGGGCACGGGGCAGCGGGTGAACCAGATCTCGTCCGTTGCGGACATGGGGGCTCCAGGCGGGAGTTGGGCGCGGGAGGCGGCGGACCTGGGCACGGCGTGCACGGGCCTGCGGGGTGCTTCGGCGGGGGGTGCGGCGGGGGCGCCGCGGGGGTCTGACGGGGGGCGCGCGGCCGGGCTCGGCCGGGGGCCGGGCGGCCCCGGGGCACCGCAACGCGGGAAGGGGTACGGCAGCCGGGGTCAGCGACAGCTGGCGCCGCGGGACCTGCCGAGGTCCAGGTACAGCCGCGCGCACAGGGTCGGGCGGAAGGCGCTGAGCAGGCCGGACGTACTGGTCACGGGTGGCTCCCTTCCGTCTTGGGTGTGCGGCGTGCGGTCTGCAACGGAGGCTGGCACACCGATGCCGCCGCGGGCAACATTTCCCACGATGTGGGATGCGGTTGTCGGCGAGAGTTCACCGCGGGAGACATGGCGCAATGTTCCGGCAACAGTTGCCAGATGGTGGCAGCCTCCGCATGCTTGGGCCATGACGACGGATGCGCGCCCCAAGGCCGCCGACGCGCCCCCAGGAGCCCAGGCGGTCACCCGCGCGCTGCGGCTGCTGCACTGCTTCCGGGACAACGCGGGCGAGCTGAGCGCCTCCCAACTCGCCCGCCGGATGGACCTGTCGGTGTCCACCGCGCACCGACTGGCCCGCACCCTGGTGGCGGCCGGCTTCCTGGAGCAGGACGCGCACACCGCCCGCTACCGGCTCGGCCCGTCCGTCGCCGAACTGGGCCAACTCTCCCTGCACCAGCGGGGGATGCACCTGGCCGAGCCCGAACTCGACGCGCTGGCACGGGCCACGGGCACCACGGCCGACCTCGCGATCCGCAGCGGCGACCACGCGGTGATCCTGGTGGGCAGTTCGGTGAACCCGACGGCGGGCCTGGGCCTGCGCCGCCCGCTGCACTCCACCGCCCTGGGCAAGGTGCTGTTGGCGTGGGCGCCCCCGGGCGGCCCCGACCTCGCGGCGCTGCCCCCGCTGCGGGCGCACACCGACCGCACCATCACCGAACTGGACACGCTGCGCGCCGAGTTGGACCGGGCGAAAGCGGCCGGCTATGCGCTCAACGACGGCGAGTCGGCGTACGGGGTGCGCACCGCGGCCGTACCGGTGCTGGACGCCGACGGGCACGCGCACGCCGCGCTCGCGGTGCGCTCCACGCCCGACGTGCTCACCGACGCCCGGCTGCCCTGGTTCGTCGCCCGTGCCCGGGCCTGCGCCGCGGCGCTCGAGGTCCTGCTGCTGCCGCCCGCGCAGCGCCGCTCCGCACTGGCCGACTGACCGGTCAGCCCCGAGCGGCGGGCGGGCCGGGCGGACCGGTCAGCTCGACGGCCAGATGATCATCTGGAGCGCCCAGCCCAGCAGCCCGGCGACGAAGAGCACCACCACCGCCATGATCAGGCTGATCGGCAGGGCGCCCCACCCGCGGCTGAGCGCCTCGCGCTCCGGGCCGTCCAGGTCCGAGACCCCCGACTCCGCCGGCGGCGTCTCGCCGGGCCGCGGCCGGGCGTCCCCGGAGATGCTCAGCCCCTCGTCGGCCACGTGCGGGTTGCCGTGGGCAGTGGTGGTCGCCATGTCGCCGCTCCGTCCGGTCGCGCGGGTCCGCGGGAGGGACCCCGGGAAGGTCGTACCCCCAGGCGCGTACCCCGTGAAAGCCGGACAAACCTCACGAAGTCCACCACCGGGCGCCGTACCGCGCGCCCCCGCGAACGGGTACGGCGCCCGCCCCTCCCCCGTGCAGGGGCGGGCGGACGCCGTACCCGTGGCGCCGGCAGCTCGGCAGCTCAGTCGATGTCGACCGGACCGTCGGACGACGACGAGGAGGACGAGGAGGACGCGCCGCGCCCGCCCTTCCCGCCGACCTGCCCGCGCAGCGCCAGCCCGGCGCCGGGCGCCTCGCCGCCCTGCTCGCCGCCGAGGTTCTTGCGGACCGAGTCCAGGATCGTCAGCCCCTGGCTGACCAGCCCCGCCGCGATCTCGCTGAGGCCGTCCGCGCCGTTGAGCACATTGACGTTGGCGCCGGACAGGCCCGCCGACGCCTCCTTGACGATCTGCGGCAGCTGGTCGATGAGCATCCGGTCCAGCGCGACCCGGTCGTGCGACGCCGCCGCGGCGGCCTGGATGCGCATCCGCTCGGCGTCGGCCACGGCCAGCACCCTGATCCGCTCCGCCTCGGCCTCGGCCGGCTTGACGATCTCCGCGACCAGCTGCTGCTGGCGCAGCTCGGCCGCGCGCAGCGCCAGTTCGGTCTGCGCGGCGAGCACCTCCTGCTGGGCGTGTGCCTGGGCGAGCGGCCCCGCCTGGGCGGCCTGGGCCTGCGCCCGGTCCACCTCGGCGTTGTACTCCGCCTGCACGACCGCGGTCTGCCGCGCGTACTCGGCCTGGTTGCGCGCCGCGACCTGCTGGGCCTCCACCGACGCCTGGGTGGCCTGGGCCTGCGCGATCTGCGCCTGCCGCTGGATGGCGGCCTTGTGCGGCGCCGACATCGCGTCGATGTATCCGGTGTCCCCGTCGTCGATCGACTGGATCTGGAGCGAGTCCACCGTCAGCCCGATCTTGGCCATCTCGGACTTGGAGGTCTCCAGCACCTCCGTGGCCAGCTTCTGCCGCTCGGTGACGATCTCCTCGACCGTCATCGAGCCGATGATCGACCGCAGGTGGCCGGCGAAGATCCGGCCGGTCAGGACCGCCATCTGGTCCTGGTCGGACAGGAAGCGCTGCCCGGCGTTGACGATGCTCTCGTGGTCGTTGCCGACCTTGAACGCGATGACCGCCTTGACCGTCAGCGCGATGCCCTGCCGGGTCACGCACTTCTCGGAGACCTCCGCCTCGCACATGGCGAGGGTCAGGAACCGGGTCTTGCGGAACACGGGGAGGACGAACTTGCCGTGGCCGGTCACCACCCGGAAGGGGGCGCCTCCCAACCCCCGCCGGCCGCCCGAGATGAGCATCGCCTCATCGGGCGCGGGTACGCGATATCCCAACATCCATAGTCCCCTTCTGTGCGCGGCCGAACCGGCGCCCCGGGTGCGCACCCGCGCGGCCCACGCGCGGCACGTGCCCCCGTCGCACCCGGCTCAGCCCGCCGGTGCGTCTACTCCGTCGAGCCACTGGATGACATCGACCTGGCGGCTGCCGCGGGATTCCACCACGAGCACGGTCGCCCCCTCGGGCAGGGGTTCGTCCGACCAGGCGAGAAAGGTCTCGGAGCCGCCTCTGACCCGCACCAGGACCTCGCCGGGACCGGCGGGTCCCCGGGTGCCGATCAGCAGTTCCCCCGTGCGGCCGATCACGGCGTCGTCCCGTGCCATCCCCGGCCGCCCCCTTGTCGTCGTGGTGGTGCGAATTCCGACCGTGACCATCCTCCCACCTGGGACCCCCCGGGGATCACCAGCGGTCGCTACGGAATACGCGCGCCGCGCCCGCGCGGTTCCCGCCCGGAGCCGGCAGTTGCCGCCAGCCCGCCGCGGGCGGCTGGAATGATCGGCGGGCCCGGCCGGTTCGGGTGTCTGGCGCACCGGATGCCGCCGGCGCGGTGTGCGCGTGCCGGACGGCACCCGGACGTGCCAGGGTGAGATCAGCGCAGTTCACACAGTGGGAGGCTGGATGTTCCGGAGCTTCAGGGCTCCCTCGCCGGATGATCCGGACCGGTCGCGGGAGCAGGACCGCCCGGATCTGCCGGACGCGGCGGACCGGGCCGGTCCGCCGGACCAGGACGACGACGCGGACCGCAGCGAGCGCGACCGCGACAGCACCGCGTCGCCCTGGGCGTACATCCGCACCGAGACCGGCAGCGCCGCGGTGCTGCTCGCCGCGACCGTCGCGGCGCTGGTGTGGGTCAACGCGGCGCCGGGCGACTACGCCTCGGTGTGGGCGACCCGGCTGTCGGTGCAGTGGGGCGGCCACGGCGTCGACCTGGACCTGCGCGAGTGGGTCAACAGCGGCCTGATGACGCTGTTCTTCCTGGTGGTGGGGTTGGAGGCGCGGCGCGAGTTCGACATGGGCGAGCTGCGCGACCGGCGCCGGATCGCGCTGCCGCTGCTGGCCGGGGTCAGCGGCATGGTCGTGCCGGTGGCGATCTACCTCGCGGTGAACTCCGGCGGGCACGCCGGCCACGGCTGGGGCGCCGCGATGTCCACGGACACCGCGTTCGCGCTGGGCATGCTCGCGCTGCTCGGCGCGCGCTTCCCGCGCCGGCTGCACACCTTCATCCTCACCGTGGCCGTGGTCGACGACTTCGTGGCGCTCGCGGTGATCGCGGTCGCCTACAGCGAGCACATCTCCTGGACCCCGCTGGCGGTCGGCATCGGCCTGCTGGCGGTGGTGGCCGTGATCCGGCGGGCCGGGGTACGGCGCGGCGGCCCGTACGCGGTGCTCGGGATCGCGGCGTGGACGGCGTTCGTGCACTCCGGGGTGGACCCGGTGGTGGTCGGCCTGGTGATCGGCCTGCTGGCGTTCGCGTATCCGGCGCCGCGCGAGGCGCTGGAGCGGGCCAGCGGCCTGTTCCGGTCCTTCCGCGAGCAGCCCACGCCCGAGCTGGAGCGGGAGGCGCGGCTCGGCCTGGCCTCCGCGCTGTCCCCCAACGACCGGCTGCAGCGGCTGTGGCACCCCTGGTCCAGCTATGTGATCGTGCCGCTGTTCGCCCTCGCCAACGCCGGGATCGAGATCAACGGCTCGCTGCTGGCGCGGGCGTACACCTCCCCGATCACGCTGGGCATCCTGCTCGCCTACGGCCTGGGCAAGCCGATCGGCATCGTGGGCTCCACCGCGCTGGCCACCCGGCTCAGCCGGGGCCGGATGCGCCCGCCGGTCGGCTGGGGCGCGGTGACCGGGGGCGGCACCATCGCCGGGATCGGCTTCACCGTGTCGCTGCTGATCGCGACGCTGGCGTTCACCGGCCAGCAGCTGGACGAGGCGAAGATCGGGGTGCTCAGCGCGGTGGTCTTCGCGATGCTGAGCACGTCCGTGGTCGCGCTGGTCACCTCGCGGCTGCCGGCGGCCCGGCGGGCGCGGGCGCTGCTGGGCACCGCGCAGTCGGTGGTGGACCTGGCCGAGCCGGTCGACCCGGAGCTGGACCATGTGCGCGGCCCGCTCAACTCGCCGGTGACCGTGGTCGAGTACGGCGACTTCGAGTGCCCCTACTGCGGGCAGGCCGAGGGCGTGGTGCGCGAGCTGCTCGCCGACTTCGGGGACGTGCGCTACGTCTGGCGGCACCTGCCGCTGACCGATGTGCACCCGCACGCGCAGCTCGCCGCGGAGGCGTCGGAGGCGGCCGCGCTCCAGGGCGGTTTCTGGGAGATGCGGGACCTGCTCATCACCAGCCAGGACGAGCTGGGCGTGAAGGACCTGCTCCGGCACGCGGACCGGCTGGGACTGGACGTGGACAGGTTCCGGCACGCGCTCAAGGCCCGCAAGGGCGCCGCGCGGGTCGCGCGGGACGTGGAGTCGGCGGACCTGAGCCGGGTCTCCGGCACGCCGACGTTCTTCATCAACGGCCGCCGGCACCACGGCGCGTACGACATCGCGAGCCTGTCCGCGGCCGTGGTGGCCGCGCGCGACCGGGCGGTGCTGGTGGACGGCGCCGGGCGCCAGGGGTGAACGGCGGCGGCATGCCGACGGCCGGGCCGGGCACGGCGCTGTTGCCGTGCCCGGCCCGGCCGTCGGGGGCGGGCCTCAGGCCGCCCGGACCGCGTGCGGCGGCACCGGTTGCTGGTGGCCGCCACTGGCCATCATCCGGACCTCGCCCTCGGCGCTGATCTCGGCACGCACGATGCCGGTCTCGTCCTCGTAGACGGGGTAGCCGCCCGCGCCCGACGCGTCGGTGCGGTG
This sequence comes from Actinacidiphila sp. bgisy145, assembly GCF_057708125.1. Taxonomy (NCBI): domain Bacteria; kingdom Bacillati; phylum Actinomycetota; class Actinomycetes; order Kitasatosporales; family Streptomycetaceae; genus Actinacidiphila; species Actinacidiphila sp. bgisy145. The sequence continues at coordinate 47,744 of NZ_JBYIRL010000044.1, read as the reverse complement.
GACGACGACGACGTCGTCCTCGACGGCGGGGGCCTGGAAGACCAGTTCGTAGACGGCGGGGTACTCCTCCATGGGCACACACCTCCCCAGGGCAGTACTCCATCATCCCGCAGATCGGCGGTTTCCGCCTCCCGGGGCGGGCCGCCGCGGACGTAGGCTGCCGGCATGGACACCGGCGTGGGCGCAGTCACGGGCACGGACGCGGGCACCGGCACGGACGCAGGGATCGGCGCCGAGGCCCTGGCGGCGCTGGCGCCCCTGCTGCCGCTGGTGTCGCGCGGCGGCGTCGTGGTGCTGAGCGGGGCGGGGCTGTCCACGGAGTCGGGCATCCCCGACTACCGCGGCGAGACCGGCCGGCGGCGGCGCGGCAGCCCGATGACGTACCAGGAGTTCACCGGCAGCGCGGAGGGCCGCCGCCGGTACTGGGCGCGCAGCCACGTCGGCTGGCCGTCGATCGCCGGGGCCCGGCCGAACGCGGGCCACCGGGCCGTGGCGCGGCTGGCCGCGGCCGGGCTGGTGACGGGCGTGGTCACGCAGAACGTGGACGGGCTGCACGCCGCCGCGGGCACGGCCGACGCGGTCGAGCTGCACGGCAGCCTGCACGCGGTGGTCTGCCTGGACTGCGGGGCCCGCGGGCCGCGTACGGACCTGGCCGAGCGGCTGGACGCGGCGAACCCGGGATTTCGCGCGCTCGCGGCCCGGATCGCCGCCGACGGGGACGCGGAGCTGCCCGCCGAGCACGTCGCGTCCTTCCGCCCGGTCGGCTGCGCGGTGTGCGGGAGCGGCGTGCTCAAGCCCGACGTGGTGTTCTTCGGCGAGCAGGTGCCGCTCCCCCGGGTGCACGCGAGCTACGCGCTGGTGGACGCCGCGTCGCTGCTGCTGGTGGCCGGCTCCTCCCTCACGGTGATGTCGGGGCTGCGGTTCGCGCGCCACGCGGCCAAGCACGGCACCCCGGTGGCCATCGTCAACCAGGGCCCCACCCGGGGCGACGACCTGGCCGCGCTCCGCCTCGACCTGCCGCTCGGCCCCGCTCTGACCGCGCTGGCCGACCGCCTCGCCCCGGCCGGCTGAGCAGACCCGCGCGCTGGCCCGGGGCGGGCCGGGGGCGGCGAATACCAACGCCGTGTTAAGCCTGCGCCGCAGCCGGGACAGCCGCGCCCGGCCGTGCTTCCATGGGCCGCATGACCCCGTTCGTGAAGCGCCGCCACGTGGACTACGCGCGCGTCACGACCACGGGGTGTCCCGGCGCGCGCTGACGTCCGCCGCACCGCCGGACCGTCGCCGTACGCCTCGCGCCGTACGCCTCCGCCGTCGTCAACGCCCCGCCCCGCCCCCGGTGTCCACCCCCGGGGGGTACGGCCCCGCGGGCGCCGGTGGCGTACCCGCGCGCACCTCCGCAGGACACCCGCAGCGCCACCCGTACGCGCCCCAGCACAGGGAGAACCATGACCGAGCAGCAGCCCGTCGACGCCGTGACCGCCGGGCACACGCCCGAGACCGCCGTCGCCGCCGCCACCGAGGAGCCGAACTGGTCGTTCGAGACCCGGCAGGTCCACTCGGGGGCGGTGCCCGACCCGGCGACCGGGGCGCGGGCGGTGCCGATCTACCAGACGTCGTCGTACGTCTTCCGCGACACCCAGCACGCCGCGGACCTGTTCGCGCTGGCCGAGCCGGGCAACATCTACACCCGCATCCACAACCCGACCCAGGACGTGTTCGAGCAGCGGATCGCCGCGCTGGAGGGCGGGGTCGCCGCGGTGGCGCTGGCGTCCGGCCAGGCCGCGGAGACCCTGGCGATCCTGACGCTGGCGGGCGCCGGCGACCACGTGGTGGCCGGCTCGTCGCTGTACGGCGGGACGTACAACCTCTTCAAGCACACCCTGCCGCGGTTCGGCGTCGAGGTGTCCTTCGTCGACCCGGACGACGTCGCCGCGTGGCGGGCGGCGGTGCGGCCGAACACCAAGGCGTTCTTCGCCGAGACGCTGGGCAACCCGCGCGGCAACGTGCTGGACGTCCAGGCCGTGGCGGACGCGGCGCACGCCGAGGGGGTGCCGCTGATCGTGGACAACACGGTGCCGACGCCCTTCCTGCTCCAGCCGCTGCGGCACGGCGCGGACGTGGTGGTGCACTCGGCGACGAAGTTCCTCGGCGGCCACGGCACCACCATCGCCGGTGTGGTCGTGGACGGCGGCAGCTTCGACTTCGGGGCGCACGCCGACCGCTTCCCGGACTTCTCCGCGCCCGACCCGAGCTACCACGGCCTCCAGTACTGGCCGGCGCTCGGCCCCGGCGCCTATGCGGTCAAGCTGCGGGTGCAGCTGCTGCGCGACCTCGGCCCGGCGCTGTCGCCGCACTCGGCGTTCCTGCTGCTCCAGGGCGTCGAGACGCTGTCCCTGCGGCTGGAGCGGCACTCCTCGAACGCGCAGGAGCTCGCGGAGTGGCTCCAGGCCCGCGACGAGGTCGCGGCGGTGCACTACCCGGGCCTGCCCTCCAGCCCCTGGTACGAGGCCGGGCAGCGCTACCTGCCGCGCGGTGCGGGCGCGGTGCTCGCCTTCGAACTGCGCGACGGCGCACAGGCCGGCCGGCGGTTCGTGGACGCGGTGCGGCTCTTCAGCCACCTGGCGAACATCGGCGACGTGCGCAGCCTGATCATCCACCCGGCCTCCACCACGCACAGCCAGCTCGACGAGGCGCAGCTCGCGCAGACCGGTGCGACGCCCGGCCTGGTGCGGCTGTCGGTCGGCATCGAGAACGTCGCGGACCTCAAGGCGGACCTGGAAGCAGGGTTCCGAGCGGCCAAGGGCGCGTCCTGACCGTGCCCGGCACGCCGCCGGTCCCCGGCGCCGGATCGCCCGCCGGCGCCGCCCCGGAACCCGCCGGCGGGGTCCTCCCGCCGCCCGCCTCCGGGGCGTGGCGGCCGGGGGACCCGCCCGGGCGGCGGCGCTGGCACCGCGCTCCGGGGCCGCTCCGGCTGGAGGCGGGCGGCGAACTGCCGGAGGTGCGGCTGGCGTACGAGACGTGGGGCCGCATCGCGCCCGACGGGTCGAACGCGGTCCTGGTGCTGCACGCGCTGACCGGGGACAGCCACGTCGCCGGTCCTGCCGGGCCCGGCCATCCCACGGCCGGCTGGTGGGACGCGCTGGTCGGGCCGGGCCGGGCGCTGGACACCGACCGCTTCTTCGTGGTGGCGCCCAACGTGCTGGGCGGCTGCCAGGGCAGCACCGGCCCGGCCACCGCCCGGCCGGACGGGCGGCCGTGGGGCGGCGCCTTCCCGTTCCTGACCCAGCGCGACCAGGTCGCGGCCGAGGCGGGCCTGGCGGACGCGCTGGGCATCGACCGGTGGGCGCTGGTGGTCGGCGGGTCGATGGGCGGCATGCGGGCGCTGGAGTGGGCGGCCGGCCGCCCGGAGCGGGTCGGCGCGCTGCTGCTGCTCGCCTGCCCGGCGGCGGCCAGTGCCGAGCAGATCGGCTGGGCGTCGGTGCAGTTGCGGGCGATCCGGGCCGACCCGGCCTGGCGCGGCGGCGACTACCACGGCGCCGGGCCGGGCGGCGGCCCGCACGCCGGTCTCGGCCAGGCCCGCCGGCTGGCGCACCTGACGTACCGCAGTGAGCCGGAACTGCGGGCGCGCTTCGGCCGGGACCCGCAGCGCGGTGAACTGCCCTGGCACGGCGGCCGGTACGCGGTGGAGTCGTATCTCGACCACCACGCGGACAAGCTGGTGCGCCGGTTCGACGCGGGCAGCTATGTGGTGCTCACCGAGGCGATGAACGCCCATGACGTGGGGCGCGGGCGGGGCGGCACCGCGGCGGCGCTGCGGCGGGTCACGGCGCCCGCGCTGGTGGCCGGGGTCGACTCCGACCGGCTCTACCCGACCGCGCAGCAGGAGGAGTTGGCGGCGGGCATCCCGGGCGCGGACCGGACGCGGACGATCCACTCGCCGTACGGGCATGACGGCTTCCTCATCGAGGTGGATCAAGTGGCGGCGCTGGTCGGGGAGTTGATGCCGCCTCCGGCGGCGCGGCGGCCCCCGCGCGGTGTGGCGGGAAGCAGGTGACATGCGTTGACGTGCCGGTTCGCCCGCCCGTACGCTGGTCGTTCGTGATGGTGTGAGGAAGCCGGTGGAACTCCGGCACGGTCGCGCCACTGTGTACCGGTCGCCTCTGGGGGCGTCCGGGAGTCAGATACTCCGCCGTCACGCCGCCCCACTCGAACCGAGGGACGCTGTATCCCCGAAGGAGGCCCCACCCGTGAGTTCTGTGTCCACCCCTTCGTCGACCGAGGCCACGCCGGTCGTCCTGCCCGTCTCCAAGGCGGTGCTCTGGCTGGTCGGCAGCGCGCTCCTGGCGCTGGCCGCCTACTACTTCATCGGCGTCGACCAGGGCGCGGTGTCCGTCTTCGGCCGGGACATGCACATCCACGAGTTCGTGCACGACGCGCGGCACTTCCTCGGCTTCCCCTGCCACTGACGACAACAGGCAGGCGGACAACTCGACATGGAGAAACGACTCGTACTGCGCGGCGTGCTCGCCGGCGCGATCGGCGGGCTGCTCGCGTTCGTCTTCGCGCGGATCTTCGCCGAACCGCAGATCAACCGGGCGATCAGCTACGAGAGCGGCCGGGACGCGGCGCAGAACGCCCTGGACAAGGCCGCGGGCCTGCCGGTCTCGCCGGACGGCCCCGACCTGTTCAGCCGCACCGTCCAGGCCGATGTCGGCATGGGCGTGGGCCTGATCCTCTTCGGTGCCGCCATGGGCGCCCTCTTCGCGGTGGTCTACACGGTGTGCCTGGGGCGGGTCGGCGGCGTCCGGCCGCGCACGCTGGCGCTGCTGGTGGCCGGCGGCGGCTTCCTCGGCTTCTACCTGGTGCCGTTCGTGAAGTACCCGGCGAACCCGCCCGCGATCGGGCACGAGGACACCATCAAGGCCCGCACCGGGCTCTATCTGGTCATGGTGGTCTGCTCGATCACGCTGCTCGCGCTGGCGGTGTGGCTGGGGCGGAAGCTCCAGGGGCGGTTCGGCACGTGGAACGCCACGCTGCTGGCCGGTGCGGCCTTCGTGGTCGCCATCAGCGTGGTGATCGGCCTGCTGCCCGCGCTCGGACACCTGGCCGCCAACCGCGAGCAGTACGGCAACCACGCCACGGAGACACCTCAGCCGCTGACCGACCCGGCGGGGCGGATCGTCTACCCGGGCTTCCCTGCGGACGTGCTGTTCCGGTTCCGCTTGTACTCGGTGGCCGCGCAGCTGCTGCTGTGGTCGGCGATCGCGCTGGTCTTCGGGCCGCTTTCGGAGCGGGTGCTGAGCGCCTCGCCGACCGGCCGCGCCGCGCGGGCGCCCCGGGTCGGCCCGGTGGAGGCGTGAGGGGGCGCCTCGGCGCGCCATCCCGCCCTGCCGCGGCAGGGTGGCGCCGTGCACGGCGATGAGACGAGAGCGGCCCTGGCGGAGCTGGGGCCGTTCTTCGCGGTCGAGAGCGCTGCGGCGGCCGACGCGGCCGGCGGCGGCTCCGGCTGGCGGTCGATGGCCGAGCTGGCAGACGGCAGCGGCGTGCTGGCCGCCCGCGTGGCCGCCGTACGCGGGGTGCTGGCCGCGGGCGGCGGGCAGCAGCCGGACGCGGTCGAGGAGCGGGTGGCCGCGTCCGTGACCCACCTGGGCCTGGTGGCCCGGCTGCTCTCCCCCTACCTGGCGCTGGCCGTGCTGTACGGACACGTGCCCGGCGCCGTACGGCTGTCCGACCTGCGCTGGCAGCCCGCCCTCGGCGGCCCCTACCCGCTGGCCCTGCCGGGGCTGCCCGGCCGCGCGGCGGACCCGCCCGCCCCGGCGGAGACCGGGCCTGCGGAGACCGGCGGGGTCGCGGACCTCGGCAGGGTGGCGGGCCTCGGTGGGGTCGCGGACGCGTTCGCGGCGGCGGTCCTCTCCGGCCCGGTCCGCGAACTGACCGCGGCCTGCGCGGACTTCCGCGTCTCCCCGCACGTCCTGCGGGGCAACACCGCCTCCGCGCTCGCCGGCGCCGCCCGCATGGTCGCCGCGGCCCGCCCGGAGGCCGCCGCGCGGGCCCGCGCGCTGACCGGGCTGCTGACGGCCGGCGGCCCGCTGCGCGGCGCCGGGCATCTCACCCCGGCGGACGCCGGCGGGGGCCACGGCGCCTTCCGGCGGCGCAGCTGCTGCCTGATCTACCGGGCCGCGCCGGGGCACGCCGGGGCGCTGTGCGGCGACTGTGCGCTCTCCCGTGTGCCGGTGCGCCCGGGATGAAGCAGGTCAAAGCGTTGCGGGCATGAGGACCCGGTCTTGTTGCGAGCAACTTGCAACAAGTAATGTGTCGCATCGAGGTGTCCCGCCCCCGGTCGCAAAGGACGCAACGTTGACCTCCATCATCCAGACCCGCCCCGCCGCGGGGTCCCGCCTCCAGCGGATATCGGCGTCGATGTCGCGTGCCGAGTGGACCCGGCTGGGCGGTATGGCCGGCTTCATCGTGGCGCTGCACGTCATCGGCTGGTTCACGCTCGCGGTGATCGTCGCCCCGCACCACTACCGGACGGGCACCGGCGTCTTCGGGGTCGGCATCGGCGTCACCGCCTACACGCTCGGGATGCGGCACGCCTTCGACGCCGACCACATCGCCGCGATCGACAACACCACCCGCAAGCTGATGGGCGAGGGCAAGCGGCCGCTGTCGGTCGGCTTCTGGTTCTCGCTCGGCCACTCCTCGATCGTCTTCGGGCTGTCCTTCCTGCTCTCCTTGGGCATCCGGTCGCTCGCCGACCCGGTGGCGCACGACAACTCCGGGCTGCACGACGTCACCGGCTGGATCGGCACCACCGTCTCGGGCACGTTCCTGTACGCGATCGCGCTGGTCAACCTGCTGATCCTGGGCGGCATCTGGAAGGTCTTCCGGCGGATGCGGCACGGCGAGTTCGACGAGGCGGCGCTGGAGGACCAGCTCAACAACCGCGGTCTGATGAACCGCCTGCTGGGCCGGCTGATGAAGTCCGTGAGCAAGCCGTGGCAGATGTACCCGATCGGCCTGCTCTTCGGGCTCGGCTTCGACACCGCCACCGAGATCGCGCTGCTGGTGCTGGCCGGCTCCGGCGCCGCCTCGGGCCTGCCCTGGTACGCGATCCTGTGCCTGCCGGTCCTCTTCGCCGCCGGGATGTGCCTGCTGGACACCATCGACGGCTCGTTCATGAACTTCGCGTACGAGTGGGCGTTCTCCAAGCCGGTCCGCAAGGTCTACTACAACCTCACCATCACCGGCCTGTCCGTCGCGGTCGCCCTGATCATCGGCACCGTCGAACTGCTCGGCCTGATCTCCGACAAGGCCGGTCTGCACGGCTCCTTCTGGGACTGGATCGGCGGGCTGGACCTCAACATCGTCGGCTACGTCATCGTCGGCCTGTTCTTCCTCACCTGGGCCGTGGCCCTGGCCGTCTGGAAGTACGGCAACATCGAAGAGAAGTGGTCCACCGGCCTGCGCACCGCCGACGCCGGCCCGGAGTAGGGCCCGCCGCTCAGGGCCGCTCCCGCGGTGACCGGTGCGGGGCGGGCCCGGGGTGCGGGCGGGTGGCCAGCAGCACGGTGGCCTCCAGGTCGGGGTCGTGGGCGGTGGCCGCGGTCAGGCCGCCGGCGCGCAGGGCGCGCAGGGCGGCGGGGACCTGGGCCCGGCTGGCCTCGGAGAGCAGGGTGCCGCCCGGCGCGAGCCAGGTGGCGGCGTCGCGGGCGACGCGGCGCAGCAGGTCCAGGCCGTCGGCGCCGCCGTCGAGGGCGAGCGGTGCCTCGTGGTCGCGGGCCTCGGCGGGCAGCAGCGGGATGTCGCCGGTGGGCACGTAGGGGACGTTGGCGGTGAGGATGTCCACCCGGCCGCGCAGGGTGGGCGGCAGGGCCGCGAACAGGTCGCCCTGGTGGACCTGGCCGCGGGCGGCCGCCAGATTGCGGCGGGCGTAGCGCACGGCGGCGGGGTCGAGGTCGGCGGCGTGGAGTTCGACGCCGGGCGCGGCCGCGGCGAGTGCGGCGCCGACCGCCCCGGACCCGCAGCACAGGTCCAGCACGACCGCGCCGGGGCGCAGCAGCGCGGCGGCGCGGGCGAGCAGGAACTCGGTGCGGCGGCGCGGCACGAACACCCCGGGGCCGACCTCGATCCGCAGGCCGGCGAACCCGGCCCAGCCGACGACGTGTTCCAGGGGCAGGCCGCCCGCGCGGCGCGCCACCATCGCGGCCAGCTCCTGCGGGGTGGCGGCGGCCTCGGTCAGCAGGCCCGCCTCCTCCTCGGCGAAGACGCAGCCGGCGGCGCGCAGTTCGGCGGCGGTGTCGGCCGGGTGCGGCCAGCCGGGGCGGCTGCCGGTGCCGGGGCGGGGCGCGAAGCGGGGTTCGGACATGGGTGGCGGTGCCTTTCGGGAAGCGTGGCGCTCCCTGGGGCCGTGCCGTCGCGCGGGGCGTCGACGTCAGCGGGCGCGGCCGTGCGGTGGGAGCGAGCGTGGTGTCCTGCTGCGGTTGATCGGTCCCACCTCCTCGGCTCGTCGCGGGGCGCGCTGCGGCCGGACCCGGTCCGCGGCGCCGTGCCGGACAACCTACCGTACGACCGCGGCGTTGACGGTGTGCAGGGCGGCGGTGGCGGCCTCGGCGGTGGGGTCGGGCCAGCCGTGCACGGTGAAGGTGGCGTGCTCGCCGGGCAGCAGCGTGGTCAGGCCGCGGTCGGTGTGCGCGGCCGGGCCGAGCCGGTCGGCCTGGAGGAGCAGGTCGCGCAGCAGGGTGCGGGCGGTGACGGTGATCTCGACGGCGGGCACGGCGGGTACGGCGGTGTCGGGGCCGCCGGTGTCCTGGTCGCGGACGGTCAACGAGAGGTCCCACTGCGGGCGCGGGTAGGCGAAGTCCTTGTCCCGGGCGGGGAACCAGTACGCGCGCGCCGCCCCCGGCTCGGTGTCCGTGTCGCCGCCCCGCTCGGCGTTCGGCTCGGCGTCCGCGGTGAGCAGTTGCGCGGTGCTGCCCGCCGCCGGCCGCAGCCGCGGCGGCACCGGCAGGTCGGCGACGGTGCGGGCGGCCGCGGTGAAGGGCAGCCGGACCTCCGCGAGCGCCTCTCCCTCGACGGTGGCCCGGCGCAGCAGCACGCTTCCGGACCAGGCCCGCGCCGCCTGGTTGACCACGGCCAGCACCAGAGCGCCGTCCCCGCTGCCCCCGCTGTCCCCCGCGCGCTCCTGGAAGGTCAGCAGCCGGTCCGCGTACAGCCGCTTCAGCTCGTGGTAGAGCGGCTTGGGCCGCCCGTCGCCGTCGATGGCGGCCCAGGACGTCACCGGCCAGCAGTCGTTGAGCTGCCAGACGACGGTGCCGGCGCAGCGCGGCCAGTGCGCGCGCCAGTGCTCGACACCAGTGGCCACGGCACGTGCCTGGTTGACCTGGGTGAGGTAGTGCCAGGTGTCGAAGTCGGCCGGGACGGGGAAGTGCCGGGCCAGGCCGCGGGCGAGTTTGCCGTTGCCGTCGGCGGCCTTCTGGTGGTGGAGCATGCCGGGCGAGTCCGGGGTGAGCGGTGTGTCGCCGATGGCGCGGCGCACCGTCGCGTAGGCGGGCGGGGCCTGCCAGCCGAACTCCGCGACGAACCGCGGGACGCTGTCGCGGTAGTCGGTGTAGTCGGTCCGGTTCCACACGTCCCAGGAGTGGGCGGTGCCGTGGCCGGGGTCGTTGGGGTGGTGCCGCCAGGAACCGGACCAGGGGCTGCCGGCCCAGTACGGGCGGGTCGGGTCGGTCTCGGCGACGACCCGGGCGAGGAGGCCCAGGTAGTAGCCCTCGCCCCAGGAAGCGCCGGCGAGTTCGGGCTCCCAGTCCCAGTCGCGGAAGGCCCACAGGTTCTCGTTGTTGCCGTTCCACAGCACCAGCGAGGGGTGCGGGGCGAGCCGGGCGACGTTCTCCCGGGCCTCGGCCTCCACCTCGGAGCGCAGCGGCTGCTCCTCGGGGTAGGCGGCGCAGGCGAAGAGGAAGTCCTGCCAGACCAGCAGGCCCAGCTCGTCGCAGGCGTCGTAGAAGTCGTCGCTCTCGTAGATCCCGCCGCCCCACACCCGCACCAGGTCCACCCCGGCGGCCGCGGCCTGGGCCAGGCGGGCGCGGTAGCGCGGGGCGTCGACCCGGCTGGGGAAGGCGTCGTCGGGAATCCAGTTGACGCCTCGGGCGAACAGGGCGGTGCCGTTGACCCGCAGGGTGAACGCCGAGCCGTGCGCGTCGGGCGCGGTGTCCAGTTCGACGGTGCGGAAGCCGATCCGCCGCTGCCAGGTGTCGAGCGGCTCGGCGCCGTCCAGGACGGTCACCTCGCAGGCGTACAGCGGCTGTTCGCCGTAGCCGCGCGGCCACCACAGCCGGGCGCCGGGCACCTCGCAGCCGACGGTGAGGCGGTCGGTGCCGGGTGCGGCGGTGGCCTCGGCGACGCTGTCGCCGACCCGCAGCCGTACGGTCAGCGGCCGGGCGGCGCCGGCGGCGGTCCGCTCCAGCTCGATCCGCGCCTCGACGCGGCCGGTGCCCTCGGCGACGGTGACCTGCGGCACCACGCCGGCCAGCCGCGCGGTGGACCAGCGCTCGATCCGCACCTGCTTCCACATGCCGGCGGTGACCAGGGTCGGCCCCCAGTCCCAGCCGAAGGAGCAGGCCATCTTCCGGATGTACTGGAAGGGTTCGGGATAGGCGTTGGGGCGCGCGCCGAGCAGCGCGCGGACCCGTTCGGCCTCGGTGTACGCGGAGGTGAAGGCGACGGTCAGCGGGGTGTCCGCGGCCGTGTCGAGCGCGTCGGTGACGTCGAAGCGGTACGCGCGGTGCATGTTGCGGGTGCGGCCGAGCACCCGTGCGCCGAGCCGGACCTCGGCCACGGTGTCCAGCCCGTCGAAGACCAGGTCGGTCCGCTCGTGTCCGGGCGCGGCCGGCGGCAGCGCCGTCTCGTAACGCCAGTCCGCGCGCCCGACCCACGCCACCTCGGTCTCGTTGCGGTCCAGGTACGGGTCCGGGATCACCCCGGCGGCCATCAGGTCGGTGTGCACGCACCCCGGCACCGTCGCGGGCACGCTGCCCCGGCCGGGTACCGTCAGCGCCCAGCCCTCGGCGACCGGCGTGGCGTCCTTCATCCCTGTTCCCCTGCCTGCTGCTGACCGTCCCGGCGACCGCTGCACCGGCGGCGCCCCTGTCCGGCGCGCATTAAACGGTAAAGCACGGCGGGCGGCCGGCAACAGGGGTGGGCCGGTGCACCGGCCCTGCCGTACCGAACCGGTTCAGTCCGGGCGCGGCGTCGGCGCGGCCGCTGCGAGCGGCCCGGGTGCCTACTTCAGCGCGGCGGCCGCCAGCCGCAGTTCGCGGAAGGCGAGGTCGATGTGGTCGCCGAGGGGGACCGACCCGTCCTGCATCCAGCGGTGGGTGGCCGCGGCGAAGGTGTCCATGCCGACCTGGGCGAGCAGCGGCGCGGTCCGGGCGTCGACCCCGCGGCCGCGCAGCGCGCCGGTCAGGGCGTCGACGAGCAGGGCCCGTTTGGCGAGGGCGCGTTCGCGCAGCGCCGGGGTCTCGTCGATCAGGTGCGCGCCCCGCTCGGTGACGGGCCGGTTGCGTTCGAAGAGCGGCACCGAGTCGCGGAAGGCGGCGCGCAGGGCCGGCAGCGGCTTGGTGCCGTGCGGGACCTGGGCGACGGCTCGGGTGAGGACGTCGCGCAGTTCGCTTTCGCCGTCGAAGAACATCTCGCGCTTGTCGGAGAAGTGCCGGTAGAAGGTCCGCTCCGTGACCCCTGCCCGTGCGGCGATGGCCTCGACGGTGACCTGGTCGAAACCGTGCTCGGCGAACAGGTCGAGCGCGGCTTGCAGCAGCCGCCGGCGTGCCGCTTCTCCGCTTCTTGGCATGGCGACACTCTACCGCCCGGTGTCGGCACCTGCCGGTTTTTGCGTCAGACCCTGACACCATGTAGCGTCAGAATGCGACGCTAAAACAGTCAGACTCTGACGCTAAAAATGTCTGGCATGAGACGTGAGGGAGGTCGCCATGGAGCAGCGGTTCGACGGCAGGACCGTGGTCGTCACGGGCGCGAGCTCGGGGATCGGGGTGGGCATCGCCCGGCGGTTCCACGAGGAGGGGGCGTGCGTGGTCCTGGCCGCCCGGCGCCGGGACCGGCTCGACGCGCTCGCGGCGGAGCTCGGCGGGGAGCGGGCCCTGGCCGTGACGACGGACGTCACCAGCCGCGACGACATGGACGCGCTGGCCGAGGCCGCCGCGGAGCGGTTCGGCGGCATCGACGTGCTCGTGTCCAACGCGGGCCTGGGGCTCGGCAAGGAGTTCGAGGAAACCACCGCCGCGGACTGGCGCCTGGTGATGAGCACGGACGTGGACAGCTGCTTCCACGGAGCGCAGGCCGTCCTGCCGCACCTGAAGCGGAGCGGCGGCAGCATCGTGCAGATCGCCTCGGCGTCCGGGATGGGCGGCGACCGGATGCTCACCGCCTACAACGCGGCGAAGGGCGCGGTGGTGAACTTCACCCGCGGACTCGCCTTCGACCTGGGGCGGTTCGGCATCCGCGTCAACACCGTGGCCCCGTCCCTGACGCTGGGCGCTGAGCATGCCGGGCGCCCGGAGGCCGCGCGGCTGGTCGAGCGGTTCAACGACCGCCGCGCGCTGGCCGGCTACAGCACCCCGGCCGACATCGCCGCCGCGGTCGCGTTCCTCGCCTCCCCCGACGCCCGCTTCATCACCGGTGTCCTGCTCCCCGTCGACGGCGGCATCACCGCCGGCAGCGGCCAGCCTCCCCTGTTCTGAACTCCGGAAAGGACCACGCCCCGTGACCTACGACCTCGACCCCGAACTCGCCGCCGCGCTGGCGGCCCTGCCCAAGGGCCCCAACGGCGCGCTGCTCGACTTCTCCGACATCCCCGCCTGCCGCGCACAGGCGCAGGCCGCGAGCGCCGGGCTGCCGATACCCGATCCCGACCCGCGCGTCACGATCGAAACGCTCGCCGTCCCCCGCGGCGACGGCACCGCACTCGACGTCGTGCTGTTCTCCCCCGTGCCGGCCGACCGGCCGCGGCCGGCGCTGCTGTACTTCCACGCGGGCGGGCAGGTGCTGGGCAGCGCCCACGACCGCGTCGCCCACGCGTACGCCGCCGCCATGGCGCTCGAACTCGACATCGTGCTGGCCGTGGTCGACTACCGGCTGGCACCGGAGACCCAGGCGCCGGGGGCCGCCGAGGACGGCTACCTCGCCTACACCCACCTGGTCGCGCACGCCGCCGGCCACGGCATCGCCCCCGACCGGATCGGGCTGGCCGGCGCGAGCGGCGGCGGGGCGCCCGCCACCGCGACGGCGCTCATGGTCCGCGACCGCGGGGACCGCCGGCCGCGGCTGCTGTCGCTGAACTACCCGATGCTCGACGACCGCGGCGCGACGGCCTCCAGCCGCGAGATCGTCGACCTCGGGGTCTACGACCGCCGGGAGAACGCGTACGCGTGGGCCGCGGTGCTCGGCGACCGCGTCGGCACCGCGGACGTGCACCCCTACAGCGCGCCCGGCCGCGCCACGGACGTCGCCGGGCTGCCGGACACCTTCGTCGCCGTCGCCCAGTACGACGTCTTCCGCGACGAGAACATCGACTTCGCCCGCCGCCTGATCGCCGCCGGTGTGCCCGTCGACCTGCACCTCTACGCGCACACCTACCACGCCTGGGACGTGTTCGCCCCGGCCTCGGCCCTCGCGGGCACCTTCGTCCGCACCTGGCACGACTACCTCCGCCGCCACCTCCACGGCTGAGCCCGTCGGCCGCGGCACGGGACCCGGGGCCGCCGCCGCGGCACGGCTGCCCGTCGCGGTCCCGCGTTGCGGCCCCGCTGTGCCGCGCCAAGCATGGACGCATGGCCGACGCGGCACCGTTCGACGTGATCAGCGCGGGCCTCGCCGAGGTGCACCGGCAGCTGCTGCCGGTCACGGACGGCGAGGTCGCCTCGTACATCCCGCAGCTCGCGCTCGCCGACCCGGGCGACTTCGGGTTGGCGCTGGTGAGCATGGACGGCCACCGGTACCGGGCCGGGCGCGCCGGGGTGCCGTTCTCCCTCCAGTCGGTGTCCAAGCCGTTCGTGTACGCGCTGGCCCTGGCGGAACTCGGGCTGGAGGAGGTGCGGGCTCGGGTGGGCCTCGAGCCGAGCGGCGACGCGTTCAACGCGATCAGCCTGGAGCGCGGCACGGGCCGCCCGGCGAACCCGATGATCAACGCGGGCGCGATCGCCACCACGAACCTGGTGTCGGCCGGCAGCCCGCAGGAGCGGTTCGGCCGGGTGCTGGAGGGCCTGAGCGCGTTCGCCGGGCGCCGGCTGGACGTCGACGAGGAGGTCTACCGCTCGGAGTCGGCGACCGGCGACCGGCGACCGCAACCGCGCCCTGGCCTACCTGATGCACGCCGCCGGTTCGCTGCGCACCGAACCGCGGGCCGCGGTGGAGACGTACTTCCGGCAGTGCGCGGTGCGGGTGGACACGGTGGACCTGGCCGTGATGGCCGCGACGCTGGCCACCGGCGGCGTCAACCCGGTGTCGGGGCGGCGCGTGGTGCCCGAGCCGGTCGCGGTGCAGGTGCTCGCGGTGATGGCGACCTGCGGGATGTACGACGCGGCGGGCGACTGGCTGGTACGGGTGGGGCTGCCCGCCAAGAGCGGCGTGTCGGGCGGCCTGGCCGCGGCGAGCCCGGGCCGGTTCGGCATCGCCTGCTACAGCCCGCCGCTGGATTCGACCGGCAGCCCGGTGCGGGCGGTGGCGGCGCTGCGCGAGATGTCCCGCCGGTTCGGGATGCACCTGATGCACGTGCCCGCGCCGGGCCCGGCGACGGTGACCGCGTGCACGACGGCGGAGCACTGGCCGGCGGGCGCGGACCGGCCGCCGGCCGAGCGGGAGCTGCTGGCCCGCGAGGGGAGGCGGATCGCGCTGGTGGCCGCGCGGGGCGAGCTGGACTTCACGGCAGTGGAGCGGGTGCTGTGGGCGCTGGCGTCGGTGGCGCCGCAGCAGCCGGGGTGGCTGGTGCTGGACCTGGCGGAGGTGCTGTGGGTGCGGCCGCCGGCCCGCGCGATGCTCGAAGCGGCGCTGGAGCGGGTCACGGCCGCCGGGCACCGGGTCGGCGTGGTGCCGGGCGCGCAGGCCTACGGGCACGGCGGGCTTGCGTCGGGCGCCCAGGTGTGCGGCAGCCGCGCGGAGGCGGTCGCGTGGGCCGAGGACTGCTTGGTCGCCTCCTCCGCTGGGCTGCGGAAGCCGCCCGATTGATATATCCAGGTAGTGACGGAAATGTCGGAAGCGGACGACTGCTGGAAGACGGCCAGACGGTTCGGGGGCCGCGTCTTCGCAAGCCGCCGGAAAGGTCATCCCATGCCCTCCATGCACCAGCCGCTGACTCCTGCCGCGCTCGCCGACCTGCGCCGCCCGCGCAAGTACCCGGCGGTCTCGGTGCTGCTGCCCACGCACCGCCGCGAACCGGACAACGCGCAGGACGCCGTACGGCTGCGCAACCTCCTGGAGGAGGCGAAGAACGCGGTGCACAGCGACCCCGAGGTGGCCAGGGCGGACCGGATCGACGTGATCGGGCGGCTCGACCAGGCGCTGGCGGAGGTGGACCTGGTGTACGCCGAGGACGGTCTGGCGATCTTCGCCGCGCCCGGCGAGCACCACGTCTGGTCGCTGGACCGGCCGGTGCCGGAGCGGGTGCTGCTGGCCCAGACCTTCCTGACCCGCAACCTGGTCGCCGCCTATGCCGCCAGCCGGCCCTTCTGGGTGCTGGCGCTGTCCGCGGACGTGGCGACGCTGTGGAGCGGCGGCCGCCAGCACACCCCGCACCAGGAGGCGGGGCCGTTCCCGGTGCGCCGCGAGCCGATCGACTTCGACCCCGAGCACCAGGAGCAGATCGGCGACACCCCGAGCATCTTCAACGACGAGGACACCCGGACCTTCCTGCGGCAGGTCACCGAGGCGGTGGGGGCGGTGCAGGCGGCCGACCCGCGCCCGCTGTACCTGGTGGCCGAGCCGGAGGCGGTCAGCGCCCTGGACGAGGTCGGCCCGGTGGCCAGGGACGCGGTGGCGCACATCGGGCAGGGCGGACTCGCCGGGGGACCGGGCGAGGCGCTGGCCCGGGCGGTGGCCGACGCCGACCGCGAGCGCGACGAGCGCTCGGTCGCCGAGGTGCTCGACGACCTGGACCGGGCCCGCGGCCGCAAGGCGTTCGCCGGGGGCGTGGACGAGGTCTGGCAGTCGGTGAGCGAGGGCCGCGCGGCGCTGGTGGCGATCGAGGACGGCTACCGCACCACGGTCCGGGACGACGGCGACCACCTGGTGCCGGCCGGCACCGAGGAGCGCGGCGCCCGCGACGACATCGTGGACGAGATCGCCGAGCAGGCGCTCGACACCGGCGCCCGGGTCCGCTTCGTGCCGGACGGCCACCTCGCCGACGCCGGCCACATCGCCGCGGTCCTGCGCTACTAGGTCTCGTGTCCGACACATAGCGCCGTCCCGCCCGAAGGGCGGGGGCCGACGGAGCCTGTGCTCCCCATGGCCGGGGGCATGGGGGGCGGGATGTATCAGGCACGGCCCAGGCCGCCGCACGGCGGGCGGGCGTCCGCTTGCGGCCGGGTGGCGACAGAAGCGGTCCGGACAGCGGTGCCAAGTGGCGGCCCCCGCGCCTATCATGAGATTCCGGTTCTCGGCGGGGGCGGTGGAATCAGGCATGGTTGACGGGGACGGGTCGGCGCGCGGCGCGGCGACCCTCGCGGAGAAGATCGACGCGCTCTTCCGCGTGGTGCGCCGGTCGGGCCGGGAGGCGTACACGCACGAGGAAGTGGCGCGCGCCTGCCGGGAGGCGACCGGGGAGAGCTTCTCGACCACCTACCTCTGGCAGTTGCGCACCGGGCGGCGGACCAATCCGACCAAGCGCCACCTGGAAGCGCTCGCGCAGTTCTTCCGGATTCCGGTCGCGTACTTCTTCGACGACGACCAAGGCGCCCGGATCGCCGCCGAGTTGGAGCTGCTCGGCGCGCTGCGGGACGCCGGGGTGCGCAGCGTCGCGCTGCGGGCGGTGAACCTCTCGCCGGAGGGCATGGACACGATCAGCGACATGATCGACCTGATCGCCCGGCGCGAGGCGGACCGCAACCGCAACTCGCCCTAGGAGCAGCCGGGTTCGGGGCGAACGGGGAGCAGGGACCAACGGGGAGCAGGGCAGAACGGGGCAGAAGGGTTGACGGGATGCCACGGGTGCGGGTCCGGGAGCAGGTGACCGCCGGAACCGCACCGGGGCGTCTTGGAGCTTTCCGGACCGGGCGCGAGAGCGGACCTGGGCGGCGCGCGAGCGCCGGCCGCAGGCGGCGACAGGGGGATGGTGCACGTGAGAGCGCGGGCTGCCGTACATGACGCGCTGTGGGAGAAGTACCGCCGGGCCATGGGCTCGGGCGAACTGCCCCGGCCGTTCGATGAGATGGCGCTGATCGCACGGCTCGCCGAGCGGCGCGGCCGGCCGATTGAGCTGATCCCGGTCGACGCGCTGCCGAACCTGCCGTGCGGGCTGCTGATGGTCACCGACCACGCCGACTGCATCGTCTACGCCACCGACACCAGCGTGCTGCACCAGCGGCACATCCTGCTCCACGAGGCCGCGCACCTGGTGTGCGGGCACGACGGGGCCGGGCCGGGCGCCGGCGACGCCGCGGACCCGGGCGCCGGCGACGCCGCGGACCCGGGCGACGCCGCCACCGCCGGGTCCCGGGCGCTGCTGCCGCACCTGCCGGACACGCTGGTGCGGCGGGTGCTGGGCCGTACCGTCTACACCGAACCGCAGGAGCACGAGGCGGAGTTGCTGGCGTCGCTGATCTGCTCGCGGGCCGCGCGGGAGGCCCGTACCCCGCCGCTCGCGGAGGGCCAGCAGCGCCGGCTGGGCTCGCTGTTCGGAGTGCCGCGGGCCCGGGGCCGATCGCGTGGTTGACGCGGGGACGTACACCGCGGGCGGGCTGCTGCTCGCCTTCGCCTGCTACCGGATGGTGGTGGTGCGGCTCGGCGGGCCCGACCCGGACCCGGCCACGCGCTACGTCGGCTGGTTCGCGCTGTCGATGGGCGCGGCGCTGCTGGTGCTGGCGCCGGCCACCGTACGGGCGGTGCACCGGTTCGGGCCGGCGCCGCGGGTGGCGGCGCTGCTGGGCACCGAGTTGAAGATGGGCGCGCTGACGGTGCTGGCGCTGATCGCCCGGGCGCTGGCCGAGCCGGGGCGGCCGCAGCGCGAGGCGGAGCGGCGCTCGGCCCGGCAGGCGCTGGCGGCCGGTGTGCTGCTGGCCGCGCTGTTCCTGCCCGCGGGTGTCCGCGAGCACAACGGCACCGGGTACGTCACCGGCACCGCGGGCCGCTGGCTGCTGGCGGGCTACGACGTGCTGTTCGTGGGGTACTCGCTGCGCTGCCTGGCCCTGTTCGGCACCCTCCTCGGCCGCCACACCCGCGGGATGCCGCCCAGCGCGCTGCGTACGGGGCTGCGGCTGATGCGGGTGAGCGGCGCGGTCGGCGCGGCCTGGACGCTGCTGTTGCTGTGGGACGCGGTGCGGGTGCTGCGCTCGGGCCGGCAGGACACCGCCGAGCACCGGATGGCGGCGGTGCTGGCGCTGGCGTGCGTCCTGCTGGCGGTGGGCGGGGCGACGGCCAGTACGTGGGAGCGGGCGCTGACCGCGCCGGTCCGGCTGGTGCGTGCCGCCCGCTCCTACCGCGCCCTGGAGCCGCTGTGGTCGGCACTGTACGAGGCGCACCCGGGCATCGCGCTGCGGCCGCCGCGCCCGGACCGCTGGCCGGCGCTGCGGGACGTGCAGTTCGCGCTGTACCGGCGGGTGATCGAGATCCACGACGGTCGGCTGTCGCTGCGGCCGTACTACCCGGCGGACGCCCGGGCGTGGCTGGCCGCGCGGACGACCGCGGGGGCGGAGGCGCTGCCGGACGCGCTGTCCAGGGCGCCGTCCGACGCGGCTGTGGAGGCGGCGGCGCTCGCGGCGGCGGTGGAGGCGCGGCGCGCGGGGCACAAGCCGGTGCCGCGGCGGCCCGCGGTGGCCGCTGCCGTGCCGCCGCGCACCGGGACGATCGACGGGGACGTGGCCTGGCTGACGGCGGTGGCGCAGGCGTTCGCCCTGCTCACGGCGTCCGGCGGGCGCGACCGGCCATGAACGCGGACATGAGCCCGGACACGGACTCGGACATGGACCCGGGCGTGAAAGAGCCCCGGCCGGGACGGGGGGACCAGGCCGGGGCAGTCGCGGTGTGACGCCGCGGACACATCATGTTCACCGATGTTCACCGCATCGCCACATGAATACTTTAACACTCAATGAGCGTAGTCGAAGCCAGTGGGCGCGGCCTCGGCCCGCGCGGGGGGCGCGGCGGGCGCGGCCGGCTCCCCCGTCCGCGCCGCGGGCTGCTCGGTGCGCGCCGCGGCGGCCGCGTCGACCCCGGTGGCGATCATCGCCGACAGCGGCTCGACGGCGGTGCGGTTCTCACCCAGCAGTTCGCGCAACTTCAGGCCGTCGGCGGGCAGGTCCCGCCGCCACGCCATCGCCACCAGCGGCCCGAGCAGCGCGAGCGCGGCACTGAGCGAGCTGGTCACCGACAGCCGTACCAGGGTGCCGTCGGCGTGCGGCAGCAGGTCGAAGCCGAAGTGCGGGACCTGGGTGCCCAGCGGGCCCCACATCCGCTGGCCGCGGAACGCTATCCGGCGGCCCGGCTCGAAGTCCGCGCAGACCAGGTGGTGCGGGCGGCGCCGCCCGGGAAAGCGGTAACGGTAGACCGCGCCGGGCCCCGGCGCCACATGCCCCGGCTCCACCGAGGACACGCCCGAACTCCACAGCGCGAGGTTGCGGGCATCGGCGAGGAAGTCGAAGACCTCCGTAGGTGTACGCCGCACGAACACGTTCGTGGACACGCAAGGCATCGCTGACCTCCCCGGTAGCGGCGTGGACCCGGTAGCGCCGCGGACGGCCGCCGCGGGCGGACGCGGACCGCGGAGAACGGTGCGCTTGCCTCGGGTGGCCGTCTGCTTCACTCCACTTCCACAGCGTGCCCCGCAAAAGCGCACATGTCGTGGCGATGCGGCCGATCGAGTGAGAACGCTGCGTGCACGGGGGTGATCAACGTGTGCCGTAAACCGATAGCCTGACCTGGTGGAAGAGCAGCAACTGCCGACCCGTTTCGAGCGCGGCACCGACGGCCCGAAGGTGATCGTCGCCGGACTCGACGGTTCGGACTCGTCCTGGCGGGCCGCGGCGTACGCGGGCGGTCTGGCCCGCCGGCAGCATGCCCTGCTCGCGCTCGTCTACGTGCAGCCGTACATCGCGGGCGGCGCCGCGCTCGGGGTGCCGGTCTCCGAGGCGGACACCGGGGTCGCCGAGCAGCTGCTCGCCGAGATCCGCGCCTCGGTGGAGCGGGTGCGCGGGGCGTTCACGGTGCGCTGGGAGTTCCACACCTTCCGCGGCGACCCCTACAACGGGCTGGCGATGGCCGCCGACCAGCTCACCGCCGACGCCGTGGTGGTCGGCGCCTCCGAACGGGCCGGGCACCGCCTGGTCGGCTCGGTCGCGGTGCGCCTGGTGAAGTCCGGCCGCTGGCCGGTCACGGTGGTGCCGTAGCCCGCGGGGCGCGTACGGCGCGGGTCCCGGTCGTACGCGGACGTACGGCCGGGACCCGGTGGTGTTCTGCTGCTGCCCTCCCCCGCACAGGGCTCAGCGGGCGGCCTGCGCGGGCGCGTACTTGTAGCCCACCCGGCGCACCGTCACGATGCTGCCGCGGTGCGCGGCGCCCAACTTCCGCCGCAGCCGGGCGATGTGGACGTCCACGGTGCGGCCGTCGCCGACATGGCCGTAGCCCCACACGGTGGTGACGAGCTGGTCGCGCGAGTGCACGCGGTGCGGGTGCGCGACCAGGTGGGCGAGCAGTTCGAACTCCAGGTACGTCAGGTCCAGCGGGCGGCCGTCGACGGCGACGGTGCGGCGCTCGCCGTCTATCACCACCGGTGCGGTGGGCGCGCCGCGCTCCGCTGCCGCCGGGGCGGCGGCGTACGGCTGCGGGTCGGCGGCGGGCACCGGCTGCTCGGCGGTCGCCTGCTCGGCCGGGACCAGCACCAGGTAGCCGACCATCGGGGCGCCGCCGGGCACCGCGGGCAGCACATGGCCGGGCGCCGGCAGCCAAGTGGCCCCCGGCGGCAGGAAGTCGGGCGCGGGCGGGACCTCGTCGGGCCGCACCGCGCGCAGCCGCTGCCGGGCGGCGGACGGCGCGGGGACGGCGGTGGGGGCGGACGGGATGTGCGAGACGTTCGACATGGTTTCGGCTCTTTCGCGCGAGAGGTCGGAGAGGACTTCCGTATGCGCGGTACCGGAAACGTGCTGCCGCTGCCGACGGCACCCGGCGTGCGGCCGGGTGCGGTGCGGGTGCGTGGAGTCAGCGGGCGACGTGGTTCCGCGCGGGGATCGCGCGGCAACACCAGCGGTCGAAGTGGTGCTCCTGCCGGGACGGCCAGAAGGGCTCGAGGTCGTCGCGACCTGTCCCGGTGTCAGTGATGCTGGCCATGCGCCTATTGAACCAGACCTCGTGCCCTTCGTGTGAGGGTCCGGTGAGGTCCGGAACGTGTCCGCGGTCACTCCGGCCGCGGACACGTTCCGGCTCGGCGCCCCCTGCGGCGGGGCGGCGCACCGCCGGGGCTACGCTGAGGCGTCGAGTCGAAGGAGTCGCCATGCAGTTCCACCACGCGCTCACCACCACCCTGGCGGTCAGCAATTCCCCCGGGCCCGGACCGGTGATGCGCACCTTCATCGTGGTCGCGGTCGTCGGCGCCGCCCTCCTCGGCTGGTTCCTCCTCCGCGGCTACCGGGACTGAAGGTGCTCGCCCCGGGAAGAGCCGCACATACCCAGGGGCGCGGGGAACTGCGCGACCAGCCCATCACCGCGGGAAGGTCCGGGACCCACCGGCCGGGGCAGCCTCAGCGGATCGGCACCCCGGAAAGCGTGCGGGCGATGACGAGGCGCTGGATCTCGCTCGTACCCTCGAAAATCGTGTAGATCGCGCTGTCGCGGTGCATCCGCTCGACGGGGTACTCACGGGTGTACCCGTTGCCCCCGAGGATCTGGATCGCCTGCGCCGTGACCTTCTTCGCGGTCTCGCTGGCGAAGAGCTTGGACATGGAGCCCTCCGCCGAGGTGAAGGGCCGCCCGGCGGTTGCCATCCAGGACGCCCGCCACACCAGCAGCCGCGCGGCGTCGATCTGCGTGCGCATGTCCGCCAGTTGGAAGGCGACCCCCTGGTTGTCGATGATGGGGCGCCCGAACTGCTCGCGGCCCTTGGCGTACTCCAGCGCGTACTCGTAGGCGGCGCGGGCGGTGCCGACCGCCATCGCGCCGACCGCCGGGCG
This sequence comes from Actinacidiphila sp. bgisy145, assembly GCF_057708125.1. Taxonomy (NCBI): domain Bacteria; kingdom Bacillati; phylum Actinomycetota; class Actinomycetes; order Kitasatosporales; family Streptomycetaceae; genus Actinacidiphila; species Actinacidiphila sp. bgisy145. The sequence goes on along the minus strand of NZ_JBYIRL010000044.1, from coordinate 25,362 downwards.
GGACGCCTCGAACGTGGCCATCGCCGCGTTCTTCACCCTCTCCCCGTCCCCGGACCTCGCCCGCTCCCGGGCGCGCGCCAGCCGCTCGTCGAGCTTCTCCTTGCCGCCGAGCAGGCAGTCCCCGGGCACCCGCACGTCCTCCAGGACGACCTCGGCGGTGTGCGAGGCGCGGATGCCGTGCTTCTTGAACTTCTGCCCCTGCGACAGCCCCGCGGTGCCGGGCGGCACGATGAAGGAGGCGTGCCCCTTGGTGCCGAGTTCGGGGTCCACCACGGCCACCACCACGTGGACGTTGGCGATGCCGCCGTTGGTCGCCCAGGTCTTGGTGCCGTTGAGCACCCACTCGTCGGTGGCCTGGTCGTAGACCGCGCGGGTGCGCATCGAGCCCACGTCGGAGCCGGCGTCCGGCTCGGAGGAGCAGAAGGCGGCGACCTTCACGTCACTGGCGTCGCCGTACATCTGCGGCACCCAGGTGCCGATCTGCTCCTCGGTGCCGTTGGCGAGCACCCCGACGGCGGCCAGGCCGGTGCCCACGATGGACAGCGCGATGCCCGCGTCGCCCCAGAACAGCTCCTCCATGGTCATGGGGATGCCCAGGCCGGTCGGGTCGAAGAACTGCTGGGCGTAGAAGTCCAGCGAGTAAAGGCCTATCTTGGCCGCCTCCTGGATGATCGGCCAGGGCGTCTCCTCGCGCTCGTCCCACTCGGCGGCGGCCGGGCGCATCACGTCGGCGGCGAAGCCATGGATCCACTCGCGCACGGACTGCTGTTCGTCGTTGAGTTCGAGCGTGAAGTCGCCCATCGTCACCCTCCACGGACTTGTTACTTGCGGTAACGGCAGTCTGTTACCGTGCGGTAGGGAATGTCAACTCGCAGACCGCACAGCGGTCGGGCGCCGCCAGGGTGTTACGTTGCGCGCAGAAACCCGCAGCACACGCGCTGTGCGGACGAGTTGATCAGACAAGCAGCGGACCACCTGCGCCGGGGCACCCGAGCGCGGCAGGCCACCGGGAGGCACCGTGGAGACCGGGCATCGGCAGGACCAGCGGACCGCCACACAGCGGCGCCGCAACGAACTGCTGGAGGCCGCCGACCGCGTGGTGCTGCGCGAGGGGCCCGAGGCGTCGATGAACGCGATCGCGGCCGAGGCGGGCATCACCAAGCCGATCCTCTACCGCCACTTCGGCGACAAGTCCGGCCTCTACCGCGCGCTCGCCAAGCGGCACACCGACGCGCTGCTGGCCACCCTGCGCAGCGCGCTGGACTCCCCCGGCGACCGCCGCGACCGGGTCGAGGCGACCCTGCACGCCTACCTGTCGGCCATCGAGAGCCGGCCGCAGGTCTACCGCTTCCTCATGCACCCGGCCGAGACGCCCGCGGCGGACGGGGAGAAGGGGTTCGACGTCGGCCGCCACCAGGCGCCGCTGCTGCGGCGGATGGGCGAGGACCTCGGCGACGTCATCGCCGAGCGGCTGGACCTGGGCCCCGACACCCGCGAGGTGGCCCGGGTGTGGGGACACGGCATCGTCGGGATGATGTACGCCGCCGGGGACTGGTGGCTGGGCGAACGCCCCTGCTCCCGGGACCAGCTGGTGCGGACGCTGGCCGATCTGCTGTGGGGCCGGCTCACCCTGGCCGGCGACCGGGCCGGCAGCCGCGGGCTGTAGGCGGACCGCCCCCGGGCCGCCCATCCCCGGCCGCCCGCTCCGGGCCGCCCACTCCGGACAGACCGCCCCGGGCAGACCCGCACCGGTCCCCGGCCTGTCCCCTGACCGACCCCGACCGACCCCGGGCCGGCCGCGCACGGCCATCCGCGTCGCTCCGAGGACCGCGCGCCCCGCCGGGCGCCGCGGCGGTCAACTCCCCCGCCTGGAAGTCGATAGGCTGGCGCCGGGCGCAAGTCGAGGAGGAAACAACAGGATGGCAGGCAACTCTGAGCCGCTGACGCCGCGGGCGAAGCTCGCCGTGACGGCGGGCAAGGCCGCGGCCGCGGTCTCCCGCGTCGCAGGCAAGGGCAGTGGATCGGTGATCGGCGGCAAGGTCGCGCTGAGGCTCGACCCCGACCTGCTCGCGCGCCTCGCCCGCCACCTGGACGTCGTACTGGTGTCGGCGACCAACGGCAAGACCACCACCACCCGCCTGCTCGCCGAGGCGCTGCGCGCCGGCGGACCGGTGGTGTCCAACGCGCTCGGCGCGAACATGCCCGCCGGCATCACCTCGGCGCTGGCCGGCGGCTCGGACGCGAGGTTCGGCGTCATCGAGGTGGACGAGAAGTACCTCGCCGGAGTGGCGCGCGACGTCACCCCGAAGGCGATCGCGCTGCTCAACCTCTCCCGGGACCAGCTCGACCGCGCCGCCGAGACCCGGATGCTCGCCGAGAAGTGGCGCGAGGGGCTGGCCGGCTCCGACGCGATCGTCGTCGCCAACGCCGACGACCCGCTGATCGTCTGGGCCGCCTCCTCCAGCCCGACCGTGGTGTGGGTGGCCGCCGGGCAGGCGTGGAAGGACGACGCCTGGTCCTGCCCGTCCTGCGGCGGGGTGCTCCAGCGCCCGTCCGACGACTGGTACTGCGGCGAGTGCGGCTTCCGCCGCCCGACCCCGACGTGGGCGCTGTCCGGCGACCACGTGGTGGACCCGTACGGCGTCGCGTGGCCGATCCACCTCCAACTGCCCGGCCGCGCCAACAAGTCCAACGCGGCGGTGTCCACCGCGGTCGCCGCGGCCTTCGGCATCGACCCCAAGGTCGCGCTGGAGCGGATGTACAAGGTGCAGGCGGTCGCCGGGCGCTACGACGTGGTCACCTACCAGCAGCGCCAGGTGCGGCTGCTGCTGGCGAAGAACCCGGCGGGCTGGCTGGAGACGTTCTCGCTGATCGACCAGCCGCCGGCGCCGGTCGTGCTGTCGGTCAACGCGCGCGGCGCCGACGGCACCGACACCTCCTGGCTGTGGGACGTGGACTACACCCGGCTGGCCGGGCACCCGATCATGGTGCTCGGCGACCGGCGGCTGGACCTGGCGGTCCGCCTGGAGGTGGCCGGCCTGGACTTCCGGGTCTGCGCCGACCTGGACGAGGCGGTGCGCAGCGCGCCGCCCGGCAGGATCGAGGCGATCGCCAACTACACCGCCTTCCAGGACCTGCGCCGCAAGGTCGGAAACTGAACGGGCAGGCGGGACCCGCGCACGACCCCTGGTCGTCGCAGGCCCGGCCCCAGACCCGGTCCCGACAACGGACCCGAGGAGAAGCACGCATGAGTGATTCCAGCCTGCGCCTGGTGTGGGTCTACCCCGACCTGCTCAGCACCTACGGCGACCAGGGCAACGCACTGGTCGTGGAGCGCCGCGCGCAGCAGCGCCGGGTGCCGGTCACCCGCGTCGACGTCCGCTCCGACCAGCCGATCCCGACCTCCGGCGACATCTACCTGGTCGGCGGCGGCGAGGACCGTCCGCAGCGGCTGGCGGCCGAGCGGCTGCGCCGCGACGGCGGGCTGAACCGGGCGGTGGCCAACGGCGCGATCGTCTTCTCCGTCTGCGCGGGCTACCAGATCCTCGGCCACGAGTTCGTCAACGACCTCGGCCGCCCCGAGCCGGGCCTGGGCCTGCTGGACGTGGTGAGCACCCGCGGCGAGGGCGAGCGGTGCGTCGGCGACGTGCTGGCCGACATCGACCCGCAGCTCGGGCTGCCGCAGCTGACCGGTTTCGAGAACCACCAGGGCGTCACGCACCTCGGGCCCGCCGCCCGCCCTCTCGCCCGGGTTCGGGTCGGCCGCGGCAACGGCACCGGCGACGGCACCGAGGGCGCCTTCAACGACACGGTCTTCGGCACCTACATGCACGGCCCCGTCATGGCCCGAAACCCACACATCGCGGACATGTTGATCAAACTGGCCCTGGACGTCAACGCGCTGCCGCCGGTCGACGACCAGTGGTACGACGCCCTGCGCGAGGAGCGGATCGCCGCGGCGGTGCAGCCTGCCTGAGCGCTCCCGGGTTGCGGTCTCCGGCCGTCCTGCGCGACATCGTGGCTGGTCGCGCAGTTCCCCGCGCCCCTGTCTGTGCGGCAGCCTCCGTGTGGAGAGCGAGCCGCACAGACGGGACGAGCCTGACTGGAGGGTCCGGGCGCCGGGTAAGCTGAGCCGTGATCCATCCGGACGAAGGGGTCCGGCCGCCTGGTTGAGTTGCAGGAGTAGCGAGCGATGCGAATTGGTGTCCTGACCAGCGGCGGCGACTGCCCCGGGCTGAACGCCGTCATCCGTTCCGTGGTGCACCGCGCCGTGGTGGACCACGGTGACGAGGTCATCGGCTTCCACGACGGGTGGAAGGGCCTGCTGGAGTGCGACTACCGCAAGCTCGACCTCGACGCGGTCAGCGGCATCCTGGCGCGCGGCGGCACCATCCTCGGCTCGTCCCGGGTCCAGCCGGCCCACCTGCGCGGCGGCGTGGAGCAGGCCCGCGGCCATGTCGCGGACCTCGGCCTGGACGCGATCATCCCGATCGGCGGCGAGGGCACCCTCAAGGCGGCCCGGCTGCTGTCGGACGCGGGGCTGCCGATAGTCGGTGTGCCGAAGACGATCGACAACGACATCGCCTCCACCGACGTCACCTTCGGCTTCGACACCGCCGTGACCGTGGCCACCGAGGCGCTGGACCGGCTGAAGACCACCGCCGAGTCGCACCAGCGGGTGCTGATCGTGGAGGTCATGGGCCGGCACACCGGGTGGATCGCGCTGCACTCGGGCATGGCGGCCGGCGCGCACGCCATCGTGGTGCCGGAGCGGCCGTTCGACGTGGAGGAGCTGGCCGACGTGGTCGGCAAGCGCTTCGAGGCGGGCAAGAAGTTCGCGATAGTGGTCGTCTCCGAGGGGGCCAAGCCCCGCGAGGGCACGATGGACTTCACCGCGGGCGCCACCGACGTCTACGGGCACGAGCGCTTCACCGGCGTCGCCAACCAGCTCTCGGTGGAGCTGGAGGAGCGGCTCGGCAAGGAGGCCCGCCCGGTGATCCTCGGCCACGTCCAGCGCGGCGGCACCCCCACCGCGTACGACCGGGTGCTCGCCACCCGCTTCGGCTGGCACGCGGTGGAGGCGGTGCACCACGGCCGGTTCGGCATGATGACGTCGCTGCGCGGCACCGACATCAACCTGGTGCCGCTGGCGGAGGCCGTCGAGCAGCTCAAGACGGTGCCCGCCGAGCGGTACACCGAGGCGGAGTGCGTGCTCTGAGCCCCGCGCCCGGCGCGCCTCGCCGCCCACGCCCCCGGTCGGACCGCCGACCGGGGGCGGTTCTAGTCTGGTGGGGCACCTCGGGTGAAGGAGTGACAGATGGATCACGGCAGTTCGGCGTTGCTGGCCATGCCGGGAATGCCGGGTATGGACGCGGAGCTTCCGCCGTTCACGCTCGGCCGGGCGCTGGCCTTCGGCGGTGATCCGTTCTTCCTGGTGCTGTGCGTGCTGATGCTGGCGCTGTACGGCTGGGGCGTGGCGCGGCTGCGGCTGCGCGGCGACCGCTGGGCGCCGGGCCGGACGATCGCGTTCGCGGCGGGTGTGCTGACCATCGGCGTCACCATGTGCACCAAGCTCAACGACTACGGCATGGCGATGTTCAGCGTGCACATGGTGCAGCACATGGTGCTGAGCATGCTCTCGCCGATCCTGCTGCTGCTGGGCGCGCCGGTGACGCTGGCGCTGCGGGCGCTGCCGACGGCCGGGCAGGGCCGCACCGGCCCGCGCGAGGTGCTGGTGAAGGTGCTGCACAGCCGGGTGGTGCGGGTGGTCTCTCACCCGGCGTTCACCATCCCGCTGTTCGTGGCGAGCCTGTACGGGCTGTACTTCACACCGATCTTCGACGACCTGATGCGCAGCCAGGCCGGGCACATCGCGATGATGGTGCACTTCCTGGCGGTCGGCCTGGCGTTCTTCTGGCCGATCATGGGCGTGGACCCGGGCCCGCACCGCTCGGGGTACGTGATGCGGATGCTGGAGCTGTTCGCGGGCATGCCCTTCCACGCGTTCTTCGGGATCGCGCTGATGATGGCGAGCGAGCCGATGGTGTCCACCTTCAAGCACCCGCCGGCCTCGCTCGGGGTGCAGGCGCTCAGCGACCAGACGGCGGCCGGCGGCATCGCCTGGGCGTTCAGCGAGATCCCGTCGGTGGTCGTGCTGGTGGCCCTGCTGTTCCAGTGGTACACCTCCGAGAAGCGGCAGGCGCGCCGCACCGACCGGGCCGCCGACCGCAACGGGGATGCGGAGCTCGTCGCGTACAACGCCTATCTGGCGTCGCTGGAGGCGCGCAGCCGCGGCTGACGAAGGGGGCCGCGCGTGGGCGGGCTGGTGAGAGTGGCGGGCGGGGCGCTGGAGTTGCCCGGCGGGGCCGTGGTGCGCTTCATGCGGACGCTGCGGCTGCCGGAGTCCGGGACCCATCCGCTGCCGCCGGGGCTGGGTGCCTTTCCGCTGCGGGCGGCGGCGGACGGCCCGGACGGTGTGGTCGACCAGGGGCCGGACGGCGGCGGGGTGCTGCTGCCGGTGCTCCAGCGGGAGGCGGTGTGGCTGGGGTTCGCTGCTTCCGCGCCGGTCGCCCTCCAGGTGCGGGCCGGGGCGGTGTGCGCGGTGTCGGGGCGCCCCTGGAGCGGCCGGCTGGCGCAGGACCCGCAGAACTACCTGGTGCTGCCGCGGCAGCCGTGGCTGGACGGGATCAGCTCCGGGCGGGGCACCACCCGGCAGTTCGTGGCGACACCGCCGGGGCCGGGACCGGCCGCGGCGGCGGCGGGGGCCCGGCTGCAGTTGCAGGTCTTCGAGTTGCGCGCGCACGCCCGGGCCCGGGCGGGAGCCGCGCAGGACCGGGCGGGCTGGGGCGCGGCCCGGCCCGGCGGCCGGTCCGGGCCGGTGCCCGGGGTGCCGCTGGCTGCGCCCGCGCCGGGCGAGGCGGTGCGGGTCGACGCGGCCGCGACGGGCCTGGGTGCGGGCGGGCGGATGCGGCAGGAGGTCTACCCCGACCCGCGGCCGCTGGACGACTGGCGGGACGAACCGTCCGCGCGGGTGTGGGTGCACCTGGTCTCGGCGGCGCGCTGGGAGCAGGTCACCGGGCGCCCGGCCCCCGACTCCCCGGTGGACCGGGCGGCCTACGCCTCGGCGGGCCTGCCATGGTTCGCGCACTACGACGAGGACGCCCCGGACCGCCCGGACCCGGCGGCCTGACCCGGCCCCGCGCGGCGTTCCCCGGGCGGCGGCGCGGGTCAGCGCCGGGCGCGCCTCAGTCCAGGTAGCCCCAGGTACGGCACATCGGCAGCAGCGCCGCGGGGATCTCCTCCGGCGTCGGCAGCGGGCGGCTGCGCTGCACCGTGCCGGTCCTGATCGCGCCCCCGGTCCGGTGCGGCGGACGGCCGCCGCGAACGCCCGTGCGGTGGGGCCGGGTTGCGCCCAGGGCGTATCCGCGCAGGGCGAAAGGGCCTGGTGGGCCGGTCGCCTGCGGCCGTAGCGTCGCGGCATGACAGGTACCGCGTTCGTTCTCGGAGCATCAGGTCAGATCGGTCGGCGGGCCGTGCAGGCGCTCGCCGCTGATGGGTGGGAGGTGGTGGCGGCCTCGCGGGGCGGGGGCGCCGACCCGGCGTGGCCGCCGCAGGTGCGCAACGTCCGGGTGGACCGCGCGGACACCGCCGCGCTGGGCGCCGCGCTGGGCGACGGTGTCGACGTGCTCCTGGACTGCGTCGCGTACGACGGCGGCCACGCCGACCAGTTGCTGGGCCTGGCCGACCGGGTCGGTTCGGCCGTGGTGGTCTCCAGCGCCGCGGTCTACCAGGACAGCCAGGGCCGCAACTTCGACACGCAGGAGGAGCCGGACGGCGCCCCGCGCTATCCGGTGCCGCTGCCCGAGACCTGGCCGACGGTGGACGCGGGCCCGTCGTCGTACGCCACCCGCAAGGTCGAGCTGGAGCAGCGGCTGCTCGCGGCGGGCGACCGGCTGCCCTGCACGCTGCTGCGCGCCGGTGCGGTCCACGGGCCCTACAGCCCGCTGCCGCGCGAGTTGTACTTCGTCAAGCGGGCACTGGACGGCCGTACGGTGCGGGTGCTGGCGTACGGCGGCCGCAGCCGGTTCCACCCGGTGCACGTGGCGAACCTCGCCGAGTTGGTGCGGCTGGCCGCGCGCCGGCCCGGGGCGCGGGTGCTGAACGCGGGCGACCCGGCGGTGCCGACCGCGGCGGAGATCGGCGACGCGATCGACGCGGTGCTGGGCCGCAGCGTCGAGACGGTGCTCGTGGACGGCCCGCCGCCGGCGCCGACGGTGGGCGACCACCCGTGGGGGATGCCGCACCCGATGGTGCTGGACATGGCCGCGGCCGAACGGGAGTTGGGCTACCGCGCCGTCACGGCGTACGAGGAGTCGCTGCCGGAGACGGTGGCGTGGCTGACGCGGGAGCTGGCCGGCGGAGGCGACTGGCGGGAGCGCTTCCCGAAGGTGGCGGGCATGTCGGTAGGCGCGAACAACTGGTTCGACTACGCGGCGGAGGACGCCTGGCTCGACGCGCGGGGCTGACCGCGGGGCCGGGTCCCATGGACGGGCGGCGTCCCGGGGCGCTCAGGCGTCTCCGGTGTCGCGGCCGGGGCTTCCCTCCGGGCCGCGGCCCGTCCAGGGACCCCGGCCCGGTCCGCGCCCCATGTGCCGCTCCATCCGCCGCCCCATGAACTCCATCCGGGCCTCCATGTGGCGGCCCAGGTGCTCCATCCGCTCCTCCATGCGCTCGCCGAGGTGCCCGCCGAAGGCGCCGCCCATGTGGTGGCCGACCCACCACGCCCACTTCGAGCCGCGCGTGACCCGCACGTGCCCGAAGACGGAGCGCCCGGTGATCCGCACCACCGGCCCGTCGGCCTCGTCGCCTTTGCGGCGCCCGCTCTGCGACCGCTTGCCGAAGACCGCCGACCCGGTGTCGTAGACGTGGGCGTTGTCCGGGACCAGGATCTCGATCTTGCCGAAGAGCGACCTGGCGTCGATGACCACCTCGCGGCGGGTGAACATCGCCTGCCGCAGGTCGATGACGATCGCGCCGAAGCGGGCGCGCGCGGTGGTGTGCGGGGGCACCGGCCACTGGCCCGCGCGCCGCACCTTCGCGAAGAGCGCCTCGATGGGGGCGCTGTCGCCCGGCGAGACCAGCGACTCCCCCGGGGTGGGCGAGGGCAGGTCGGCGGTGAGCGGGACGAGTTCGCCGCGGGTGCGGGCGGCGTAGACCGCCTCCAGCCGCTCGGCGTGCTCGGTGACGTCGAGCCGCCCGACGGCCAGCGCGTCGCCGAGCAGCGCCGCCACCTGGTCCCGTTCGTCGTCCGAGACCCGGATGTGCGCGTCGCTGCCGGTGCTGCCGCCCGGGTCGGCCGGCTTGGGTGACGACCGATCGGACACGGGGCGACCTCCTGGCGGGACGGGACGGAACCAGGTTCACGATATATCGCGTCTTCCGGCCGCCGCAAGGTGACGGCACCGCACGCCCGCGGCCGCTGCCGCCCGCCGGCGCCGCCGATAACCGATCGCGCCGGCCGGGGAGTTGACCGTAGCGTGCGGGTCCATGAGTGCACGTCTGCGGAACATCGCCCGCGAGAACGAGCGGATCGTGGCCGAGGGCGGCTACACCGGGCCGGACGGCCGCCGGGTGGAGCTGGCCGAGCTGGTGGCGCGGGCGGCGGACGGCACGGCGGTGTACGGGCCCGGGCCGGTCGAGGTGCCGGTCGAGGAGCGGGGCGCGGTCGCGGGCGGTCCGGGTGCGCGCTGCACCGTCACCGCGGAGAGCAGCACCGCGGCGGCCGGCCGGCTGGCCGCGGCGGGCGGCGGCCCGGTCGCGGTGCTCAGCTTCGCCTCGGCCCGCAACCCCGGCGGCGGCTACCTCAACGGCGCCCAGGCGCAGGAGGAGGCGCTGTGCCGCGCCTCGGCGCTGTACTCCTGCCTGCTGCGCGCCCCGCAGTTCTACGCCCACCACCGCGCGGACCGCGACACCTTCTACAGCGACCGCGTCATCCACTCCCCCGCCGTGCCGGTCTTCCGCGCCGACTCCGGCGCGCTGCTCGCGCGTCCCTTCCTCGCCGGTTTCCTCACCTCCCCGGCGCCGAACGCGGGCGTGATCGCGCGTACGATGCCCGAGCGGGTACCGGAGGTCGGGCCGGCGCTGGCGGCGCGCGCCGAACGCGTCCTGGAGGTGGCCGCCGCGCACGGCTACCGGCGGCTGGTGCTCGGCGCGTGGGGGTGCGGGGTGTTCCGCAACGACCCGGCCGTGGTCGCGGGTGCCTTCGCGGCGCTGCTCGGTCCGGGCGGGCGGTTCGCACCCCTGGTGGACGAGGCGGTCTTCGCGGTGCTGGACCGGCGCGGGGACTCCCCCACCCGGGCGGCGTTCGCGGCCGTGTTCGCACCCGGCGCGCCGTGAGCGGCAACGGCGCCGTACCCGGCAGGAGTCGACCAGGCAGCAGCACCGGCACAGTGAGCGAGCGGGGCATGAGCGAGCAGGACACGCAGGGGCGGCAGGAGCAGGGCGCGCCCGGCACACACGAGGCGCACGGGATGTCCGGGACGTACGAGACGTACGACCGGCTGATCGCGCTGCTGGACGGGCAGGGCGCCGCCTACCGCGTCCTGGACCACGCACCGCAGGGCGCCACCGAGCTGGTGAGCGCGCTGCGCGGCAACTCCCTGGCGCAGGCGGCCAAGTGCATCGTGGTGATGGTCAAGGTCGGCAAGAAGGTGACCCGTTACGTGCTGGCCGTGGTGCCCGGCGACCGCCGGGTGGACCTGGCGGCGGTGAAGGGGCTGCTGTCGGGCACGTATGTGTCGTTCGCGTCGCGGGACATCGCCGAGCGGCTGGCGGGGAGCGTGAGCGGCACGGTGCTGCCGTTCTCCTTCGACGAGAAGCTCGAACTCGTCGTCGACCCGGAGCTGCTGGTCCATGACGAGCTGTACTTCAACGCCGCCCGCCTGGACCGGTCGCTGGCGCTGAGCACCAAGGACTACGTGCGGATCGCCGCGCCCCGCACGGAGGCGATCGCGGCGGCCGCGGACTGATCGGCGGCTACTCGGCCCCGAACCGCCGCAGGTAGCCGTCGAGCAGCCGGCGCAGCATCCGCCCGTCGGGGGCGAGCGCGGTGACGAGCAGCGCGGGGCCGGCCAGCGGGGTCAGGGCGGCGCGGCCGGAGGCGGGGGGCACGTCGGCGCGTTCGGCCGCCTGGCCGGCCAGGTCCGGTGCCACCAGCAGGAGTTGGCCGACGGCGCCGTGGCCGCCGAGGACGGCGGGCCCGGCCCAGCCGGGGGTGGCGCCGGGGCCGAAGGAGAGTTCCTGGTCGAGCAGCGGGCGCCCGTCCAGCCGTACGGTGAGGCGGCTGGACAGGCGTCCGGCCGGTTCGCCGTAGCGGCCGAGGATCTGCTCCTCGCGCAGCACCAGCCGGGCGCCGGGGGCGAGTTCGGCCCGGGTGGCGGCCTTGAGGTCGCTGCCGCGGGCGGCGATCAGCGGTTCGGGCAGCCACCGCAGTACGGCTCCGGCGCCGACGGTCAACCGCACGTCGTACGTGGCCTGTTCGCCGCCGCGGCCGGGCAGCGACACGGTGGCCGCCGACGCGCCGACGGTCAGCCGGGCGCCGGGCGCCGCCTCGGCCTCGATCCGCAGCCGGTCCCCGCCGAGCGGCGCGGTCATCGCGCCGACCACGGTCACCCGCGCCTCGCTGCCGGCCGGCCCGGTCCTGCGCAGCGCCAGCGGTCCGTCCCCGGCCAGCAGCGGCAGTGCGGTGCCGCCGCGGCCGTCGGGCTCGGCCCGTATCCGGGCGACGGCCGCCACGCCGCGCGCGCCGTGCTCCGCCGCCGCGGGTGCGCTCATGCGCGGACCGCCGTCCAGGCCGCGAGGCGCTCACCGACCCACCGGGCGACCGGGTCCACCCCGCCGGGCTGCCGGACCGAGGTGAACAGCACCGGCAGCGGGCCGCGTTGGGCCTCCGCGTCGACGGCCATCCGCCGCAGGTCCGCGCCGACGTAGGGGGCCAGGTCCGTCTTGTTGACCACCAGCAGGTCGGCCGTGGTCACCCCGGGGCCGCCCTTGCGGGGGATGTCGTCGCCGCCGGCGACGTCGATCACGAACACCTGCGCGTCCACCAGGCCGCGGGAGAAGGTCGCCGTCAGGTTGTCCCCGCCGGACTCCACCAGCACCAGGTCCAGCGGGCCGACCGACTCCTCCAGTTCCTCCACCGCCTCCAGGTTCGCCGAGATGTCGTCCCTGATCGCGGTGTGCGGGCACGCGCCGGTCTCCACCGCCACGATGTGCTCCGGCGGCAGCACCGCCTCGCGCAGCAGGAAGTCGGCGTCCTCCCGGGTGTAGATGTCGTTGGTGACCACGCCGATCGCCAGGGAGTCCCGCAGTGTCCGGCACAGCGCCGCCACCGTCGCGGTCTTCCCCGATCCCACCGGTCCCCCGAACCCGATCCGCAGGGCGCGCCCGCCGGCCTGCGCGGACGACGTGTACCGCTGGGGGAACACCTCGGGATGGTCCAGGTGCATGGTCAACCACTCGCTTTCTCGCTGGTGCGGGTCATGACGCGAAGAGCCGGACGGGCCAGGCCGCGTGGGCCTCCGCGTCGAGGTCGATCAGGGGCGCGCAGGGCGCGGGGAGGGTGTCCGGCCCTTCGCGGCAGGCGCGTTCGGCGGCCGCGGTGGCGGCGGCCGCGACGGAGTCGACCTCGGGGGCGAGGCGGCCCAGGACGGCGGCCGCGTGGAAGGGGTCGAGGCCGAGCAGCCGTACGGCGGCGAACGCCGGGGTGCTCACGCTGTCGTAGGCGCCCGCGTGGGCCGCGTCGGCGGGCGGCAGGCCGGCCGCGGCGGCGGTGAGGCCGAGCACGACGGCCTGGTGGGCGCCGCGCGGCCGGGCCGCGGCGAGCGCGTCGAGCGCGGGCGCCGGCCACACCGCCCGTGCGGCGCGCAGGAGTTGGCGGCCCAGCCGCCGGGAGGCCGCGCGCAGGGCCGCGGACGGGGTGCGGGCGTCGGCGGCCTCGTCGAGGCCGAGCGGGTCGGCCCCGGCGGTCGCCGCCGCGGCCAGTGCGGCGGCGACCTGTCCTGTGGTGTGCAGCCGGCCGCGGCAGAACTCCGCGAGACTGCCGGGGTCGCGCACCCTGCCGTCGGCCACGGCGGCCTCGACGCCGCCGGAGTGGGCGTGGCCGCCGGCCGGGAAGCGGCCGTCGGTGAGCAGCAGGAGCGCGGCCCGCGTGCCGGGCACATGGCTGGCGCGTTCGTTCGCCATCATGCCTCAGAAAAGGAAGTACCGCTGGGCCATGGGAAGTTCGGCGGCGGGTGCGGGTTCGACCACCTCGCCGTCGATCCGCACGGTGAAGGTGTCGGCGTCGACCTCGACCCGCGGCAGCGCGTCGTTCTCCCGCATGTCGGCCTTGGTGACGGCGCGGGTGCTGCCGGTCGCGGTGAACTGCTTGGCCAGGCCGAGCCGTTCGGGCAGCGCGTCGTCGATGGCGGCCTGGTTCACGAAGTTGACCGAGTTCGCGGCGGGCGCGGCGCCGACAGCGCCGAACATCGGCCGGGGCAGCACCGGTTGGGGTGTGGGGATGGAGGCGTTGGCGTCGCCCATCTGGGCGTACGCGATCTGCCCGCCCTTGATGACCAGGTCGGGCTTGACGCCGAAGAACGCGGGCCGCCACAGCACCAGGTCGGCGAGCTTGCCGGGCTCCACGGAGCCGATCTCCGCGTCGAGGCCCTGGGCGACGGCGGGGTTGATCGTGTACTTGGCGACGTAGCGGCGGGCCCGGTGGTTGTCGGCGGGGCCGTCGCCGGGCAGGGCGCCGCGGCGGCGCTTCATGACGTGCGCGGTCTGCCAGGTGCGGGTGGCTATCTCGCCGATGCGGCCCATCGCCTGGGAGTCGGAGCTGATGATGCTGATGGCGCCCAGGTCGTGCAGTACGTCCTCGGCGGCGATGGTGGTGGGCCGGATGCGGGACTCGGCGAAGGCGAGGTCCTCCGGGACGGCGGGGTTGAGGTGGTGGCAGACCATCAGCATGTCGAGGTGCTCCTCGACGGTGTTGACGGTGTGCGGGCGCGTGGGGTTGGTGGAGGACGGCAGGATGTGGGGCTGCGAGACGACGGTGATGATGTCGGGTGCGTGGCCGCCGCCGGCGCCCTCGGTGTGGTAGGCGTGCACCCCGCGTCCGGCGATCGCGGCGAGGGTGTCCTCCACGAACCCGGCCTCGTTCAGCGTGTCGGTGTGGATGGCGAGTTGGGCGCCGCTGCGCTCGCACACCCGCAGGCACGCGTCGATCGCGGCGGGGGTCGCGCCCCAGTCCTCGTGGATCTTGAACCCGACGGCGCCGCCTTGCAGTTGGCGGTGCATGGCGGGCTCGTTGACGGTGTTGCCCTTGCCGAGCAGCCCGATGTTCACCGGGTACGCCTCCAGCGCGGCGAACATCCGCGCCAGGTGCCAGCCGCCGGGGGTGATCGTGGTCGCCTTGGTGCCCTCGGCCGGGCCGGTGCCGCCGCCGACGAGGGTGGTCACCCCGGAGGCGAGGGCCTGGTCGACGAGGGTCGGCGAGATGAAGTGGACGTGCGCGTCGATGGTCCCGGCGGTCAGGATCGCGCCGTTGCCCGCGATGATCTCGGTGTCGGGGCCGATGACGAGGTCGGGGTGGACGCCGTCCATCGTCTCGGGGTTGCCGGCCTTGCCCAGCGCGGTGATCCGGCCGTCGCGGATGCCGATGTCGGCCTTGACCACGCCCCAGTGGTCCAGCACCACCGCGCCGGTGATCACCGTGTCGGGGGCGCCTTCGGCGCGGGTGGCCCGACCCTGGCCCATGGACTCGCGGATCACCTTGCCGCCGCCGAAGACGGCCTCGTCGCCCGCGGTGCCGGGCCCGCCGGCGAGGTCGCGTTCGACCTCGATGAGCAGGTCGGTGTCGGCCAGCCGGATACGGTCGCCGGTGGTGGGCCCGTAGAGGTCGGCGTATACGGCCCGGGACAGCTCAGGCACCGGTGGCTCCCTTCTCTGTGGGGCCGGCGCCGTCCAGCGGACCGGCGGTCTGCCCGCGCAGCCCCGCGACGACCCGCTGCCCGCCGATCGGCACCAGCTCCACCTCGGCCGGGATGCCCGGCTCGAAGCGCACGGCGGTACCCGCCGCGATGTTCAGCCGCAGGCCGTACGCGGCGGCGCGGTCGAACCGCAGCCCCGGGTTGGCCTCGGCGAAGTGGTAGTGCGAACCGACCTGCACCGGCCGGTCCGCTTCGTTGAGCACGGTCAGCCGGGTCACCGGGCGGCCGGCGTTGATCGGCACCCCGCCGTCGGCGGGCAGGACCTCTCCGGGAATCACCGTGGTCACCGCCCTCAGACGATCGGCTGGTGGACGGTGACGAGCTTGGTGCCGTCGGGGAAGGTCGCCTCGACCTGCACCTCGGGGATCATCTCCGGGATGCCGTCCATGACCTCCGCGCGGCTGAGCACGCCGCGCCCGGAGGCCATCAGCTCCGCCACCCCGCGCCCGTCGCGCGCCCCTTCGAGGATGTGCGCGGTGATCAGCGCCACCGCCTCGGGGTGGTTGAGCCGCACCCCGCGGGCGCGCCGCCGTTCGGCCACGTCCGCGGCCACATGGATCAGCAGCCGCTCCTGCTCATGGGGGGTCAACCGCACAGCCGCACCTCACTGTCCTCGGGGTGGTGAGAGTACGTCGGCGCGGTTACGGATACGTTAACGCCTGTTACGGGCGGTGGTCTCCGGGTTGCGGGCCGCGGTGCTCGGCGGCGATGCCGAACCGGCGGCGTTCGCCTGTGGCGGACGCGCGGCCGCCCACCGTGGAGACCGTGCTGATCACCTCGTCGTCGGCCCGTTCGTCGAGTTCCCGCAGTCGTTGCAGGTCAGCGGCGGAGACCAGGCCGACCAGCGGCTTGCCGTGCCGGGTCAGCACCACCTGCTCACCGCCGTAGACCACGCGGTTGATCAGTTCGGCGAGCTGGGCGCGCGCTTGTGTCACCGGGACGTCATGGGTCATGCTCACCATCATAACGAGATGTACGTCCTGTACATTTTGACCTGACGGAGGTGTGCGATGACCGACCGCCCGACACCCACGGCGCGCTACGTCCTGCCCGAGTTCACCGAGCGCAGCAGCAACGGCGTCCGCACCATGGACCCCTACTCCAAGCTGCTCCAGGAGCGGATCGTCTTCCTGGGCACGCCGATCGACGACACCTCCGCCAACGACGTGATGGCGCAGCTGGTCCACCTGGAAAGCGCCTCCCCCGACCTGGACATCAGCATCTACATCAACTCCCCCGGCGGCTCGTTCTCCGCGATGACCGCCATCTACGACACGATGCAGTTCGTCACTTGCGACGTGGCGACGGTGTGCATCGGGCAGGCCGCGTCGGCGGCGTCGGTGCTGCTGGCGGCGGGCGCCCCCGGCAAGCGGATGATCACACCGGGCGCCCGGGTCCTCATCCACCAGCCGTCCCTGGGCGACGTGGTGCAGGGCGACGTCTCGGACCTGGAGATCCAGGCGAAGGAGCTGCTGCGCACCCGGGAGCGGCTGGAGGCGCTGCTGGTGCGGCACACCGGGCAGCCGGCCGAGAAGGTGGCAGCGGACCTGGAGCGCGACACGATCTTCGACGCGCCGGCGGCGGTGGCGTACGGACTGGTGGACGTGGTCACCACCAGCCGCAAGACCGGTACGGGCCCGGGCGCGGGCGGCGCGCGCGGCACCGGGGCGCGGTAGGCCGCCGTGTCGCCCGAACCCCCGCCGCTGCCCGCCCTCACCCGCTCCGAGGGCGAACTCGTCGACTGCTACCTCGAACTGGTCGACCTGCTGGGCCGGATCAACCCCTCGCGCACCACCGACACGTACACCGCGCTGCGGGCCGCGCAGGCGCTCGTCGGGCGGGCGGTGGCGCTGCGCGACGCGCTCACGGTGATGCACCTGCGCGGTGAGACCGCACTGCACCACGCCACGCTCGGGCGGGCGCTGCGGGTGCTGGACGGGGAGCGGCGGGCCGCGCGGGTTACCGTCGCCGCGGCCCCCGCCGCCGATCCGGGCGGCCCGGACGGTCCCGTCCGCCCCTGAGCGGGCGGTGCGCACCTCACGGCCTGTCACCGGGTTGCCCGACACGGCGGCTTCGCCGCGTCCACCCGTCGGCGTAGCGGGAACCGCCCTGGCAGAAGTCCGCGCGATTGCGCGTGTCGGCTGGACCACCCCGGCGCGCGGCACGGTCCGCCCAGTTCAGCCGGTACGGCGGCGGGGCGCGGACGGCGCCGGGGCGGCCCGCTTCACCCGCATGTACGCACAGTGACGAATGTCACACTCTGCGTTTCTGTCCCGGCGCGGCCGTGTCGTATGCGTAACGATCCGTGGTGACGACAAGCCCCCGCCGCCGTGGCGGGGCGGTCCGTGCGGATGCCCAGTCCTGCCGACGCGCGGATGCCAGGTCGACACGAGTGCAACGGCAGGAGCGGAGGACCCAGCACGACGGCCGCTTCGCGCCCGCCCTTCCCGGTGGGCGCGCCGCCGGCCTTGGGGTGAAGCCGCCGCATGCGGCCGGGCATCTTCGCCAGCCCGAACCCGACAGGTCATCCTTCGCAGGCTGATGACGAAGGGTTGCGCATGTGTACGCCCAACCGCAGCTGCTTCCGGCCGGCCGCTTCCCGGCTCTCCCGGCTCGGCGCCGCCTCCCTGCTCACCGCGGCCGCCGTCTCCGTCCCCGCGCTCCTGCCGGGCACCGCCCAGCGCGCGGACGCCGCCACGCTGGCCGCGAAAGCGCTCAGCATCGCCGCCTCGAAGAAGGGCGCGCCCTACCAGTGGGGCGCCACCGGCCCCTACCGCTTCGACTGCTCGGGGCTGACGCAGTACTCCTTCAAGCGCGTCGGCAAGAAGCTGCCGCGCACCGCCGCGGCGCAGTACAACCGCACCACCCACATCGCGGCGCGCTCCCGCCGCGCCGGTGACCTCGTCTTCTTCCACACCGGCAGCTCGGGGGCGTCCGTCTACCACGTCGGTATCTACGCGGGTGCCGGGAACATCTGGCACGCGCCCAAGACCGGCGCCAGCGTGCGCCTGGAGCACATCTGGTCCCGGGCCGTCTGGTACGGCCGCGTCACGTGACCCGCCCCGTCCGTACCAGCCCGGCGGGGCGGTACGGACGGGGCGGTACGGGCCGGGGGGCAGCGCCCGGCTCAGCCCACCGGGACCAGCTCCGGGCCCTGCGGCTCGGGCGCGGGGACCAGCCGCCAGGGCACGTAGTACGGGTTGCGGACGCAGTCGGCGAGGATCTCGCTCTTGGTCGCCTTGTCCACCGGGCAGGCACCCACGATGAAGCGGCGGTCGATGCCGCCGGCGAAGGCCACTTCGTGCTGGCCGGCCCACTTGTGGGTGTCGCCGATCGTGGCGTTGACGTCGATCCCGCCGGGCGCGTCGACGTAGTAGTTGTAGGCCGACTTCCACTGCTTGTACAGGTCGTGGTCGTAGCTGGTGCTGACGAACGGCGAGGGCTGGTTGACCTCGACGTAGGCGGCCAGGTCGTACTGCCCGTCCTGCGGGGCCTTCGGGTGGAAGCCGTCGTGGAAGACGACGGCCGGCGCGCGCCCGTCGGCGCGGTACAGCTCCCCGCAGCTGGTGCGGTACGCCGGCGGGTCGGGCACGATGCGGTGCACGTCCACGCTGCGGTCGGCCGCGGCGTAGAGCGGGTCGTGGACGACCGGGCACAGCTCCGCCGCGGCCGCGGGTGCTTCGGGCGCCGCGCTCGGCGCGGCCGTCGCCGCCCCCGAGGAGGTCTGCGTGGCGAGCACCGCGGTCAGGGTCAACGCGCCGGCCGCGGCGAGCGACCGGACTCGGTTCATGATCATGCCCGTAGCCTGCCGCCCCGACCCCCGCCCCCGTCCGACCCTCACCCGTTCGTAGGCGCGCCCCCACCCCCCGAAGTTGACGCCCCCTCAACCCGACGTGCCGCCCCGCTGGGACAATGCGCGGATGCCCCGCCCCGCCGAACTCGCCCGCCTGCTCGCGGATGCCGCGCAGGGCCGCTTCCCGCCGCCGGACGGCATCGTGGCGTTCTGGCCGCAGCCCTCACCCCGGGACGCCGGAGTCATCGCGTTCACCGCGCACACCGTGGTCTTCGCCGACGCGGCCGTGCCCGCCGGCGCCCCGGCGGGCGGCTACCGCGGGGACCTCGGGGACCTGCTGCCGCCGGGCGACCTGTCCGCGCCCCTCGGCCCGCCGTTCCTCAGCGCCCTCGCGGCCCGCACCGGCCGCCGGGTCGGCACCACCGACGTCCTCACCGTCGCCTCCGCACTGCCGGGCCCGCCACCGCGCGTCGCCCTGCGTGCGGCCGACGCCCGCTCGCACCCCTTTGCCGCGGATGCGGCGGGCCACCGCGACGAGGTGCGCGTGTGGGCCGCGCCCGGCGGGGTTCTGGTGCTCGGGCGCGGCGTCGCCGGGCGGTGGGAGTCGGCTGTGGAGGTCGAACCGGGCGGGCGGGGGCGGGGGTTGGGGCGGGCGCTGGCGCTGGCCGCGCGCCATCTGGTGCCGGCCGGCGGGCCGGTGTGGGCGCAGATCGCGCCCGGTAACGCGGCGAGCCTGCGGGCCCATCTGGCCGCGGGGTTCGCCCCGGTCGGCGCCGAGGCGCTGCTGCTGCCCCGCGAGCGGCCGGCCGCTGGGTGAGGGGCGGGGTCAGGGGACGCGGACGGACCAGGGGAGGGTGAACCAGACGGTTTTGCCGCCGTCGCAGGTGGGGGTGATGCGCAGGCGGCCGCCGGACTCGGCGATGAGGTGGCGGACGATGGCCATGCC
This sequence comes from Actinacidiphila sp. bgisy145, assembly GCF_057708125.1. NCBI lineage: Bacteria > Bacillati > Actinomycetota > Actinomycetes > Kitasatosporales > Streptomycetaceae > Actinacidiphila > Actinacidiphila sp. bgisy145. The sequence goes on along the minus strand of NZ_JBYIRL010000044.1, from coordinate 5,594 downwards.
GCGGCCGTTGTCCTGCTGGACGGCGCCGGGCAGGCGCTGCGGCCAGCGCGGGTGGGAGTCGGTGACCCCGACGTGCAAGTGCTCGCCGCACTCCAGCCGGATGTCCACCGTGAAGTTGGGCGAAAGGCCCGAGGTGTGCAGCACCGCGTTGGTGGCGAGTTCGGAGACGGCCAGCCGTACGGAGTCCAGGGTCGGCGCGTCGGGCGGCAGCCCCCACTCGGCGAGCCGTGCGCACACGTAGGCCCGGGCCGCAGCGACCGACGCGGGGTCACTCGGCAGGGTGACGGATGCTTCCTGAAGGTCAGCCATGGTGACGCTGTTCCCTTTCCCGCCGGGTCCGGGCACCGGTCCGCACGGGATTCGTACGGCCAGGTCCGGATGCGGCTGATTCGCGCCAGAGTGTCATCCATCGTGCCGCCAATACGAGGCCGCGAGCACCTAATGCATATATCTGTCGCTCAAAACGGTGAACTCTGCTACGTGAGAACGCATTTGGTCGGCACACTGTCGTATCGCGCTGTTCGCGACGCACGGCACGCGTGCACGATGGCCACCGACGACCGCACGACTTCAGCCCAGGAGGCGCGAAACACATGGAACGAGTCCCGGCCGTACGCCGGCGCCGGCTCGGCGAGGAGCTGCGCCGACTGCGCGATCTGACCGGTCTGACCAGCGAGGAGGCCGCCCGGCTCGCCGGCTGGCACCAGTCCAAGGTCAGCCGGATCGAGACCGGCCGGAGCAGCGTCCGCCCCGAGGACGTCCAGGTGCTGCTGGACGTGTACGCGGTGCACGACCGCGACCTGCGCGACCTGCTGGGGACCCTGGCCGGCCGCGGCTACCAGCGCGGCTGGTGGCACGACTTCCGCGACGTCCTGCCCACGGAGTACCGGGACTTCATCACCCTGGAGACCGGCGCGTGCCGGGCCCGCTCGATGGAGAACAGCGTGGTGCCGGGCCTGCTCCAGACCCCCGCCTACGCCCGCGCGCTGACCCGCGACGTGATGCCGCACCTGAGCGAACGCGAGGTGGACGCGCTCGTCGACGTACGGATAGCCAGACAGGCCGTCCTGCGCCAGGACCGGCCGCTGGAGCTGTGGGCGGTGCTCGACGAGTCGGTGCTGCGCCGCGAGGTGGGCGGCCCGGAGGTGATGGCCGGGCAACTGCTGCGGCTGCACGAGGCGATGGAGCTGCCGCAGGTGCGGCTCCAGATCCTCCCGTTCACCGCGGGCGGACACCAGGGTGTGACAAATTCTTTCGTCATCTTCTCATATCCGCGCATTGCCGATCTGGACGTGGTTGTTGTCGACCATTTGACGAGTAGTCTCTACGTCGATCGGAAAGAGGACATCGCGGCGTACGGAGCAGCGTTCGCCCGATTGAGTGGCCGTTCTCTGCACAAGGAGGATTCGGCTGAGATGATCAACCGCATCCATAAGGAGTTCTCATGACCACGCTGCCCCGTTTCATTTCCTCCAGCCAGACGCTGACCGGCGCCCGTTGGCGCCGCAGCAGCCACAGCACCGCGGCGAACAACTGCGTCGAGGCCGCCCGACTGCCCTCGGGGGTGACCGCCGTCCGCGACTCCAAGGACGTCGCCGGCCCGGCGCTGCTCTTCGCCCCGCAGGCGTGGCGCGACTTCGTCCGCGACCTGGCGGCGGGGAGCCTGCTCAGCGCGGAGCGGTCCGGGCGATGACCTCCACCGCGTGCTGCACCTGCGGGCCGGTCAGGTCGCAGCGCGCGGTCAGCCGCAGCCGGGAGACCCCGTCCGGCACGGACGGCGGGCGGAAGCAGCCGACCGCCAGGCCCTCGTCCCGGCAGCGCCCCGCCCACGCCAACGCGCTGTCGGGCGAAGGCGCGCGCACGGAGACCACGCACGCGTCGGGCGCGGTGGCCTCCAGACCGCGCGCGGTGAGCAGCCGGTGGAAGTCCCGGGCCACCTGCCGGGCCCGGCCGGCCCGTTCGGGCTCGCGGCGCAGCAGCCGCAGCGCCGCCAGCGCGGCGCCCGCGGCGGCCGGCGCCAGACCGGTGTCGAAGATGAACGTCCGCGCCGCGTTGACGAGGTGCTCGATCACCGCGGCCGGGCCGAGCACCACCCCGCCCTGGGCGCCGAAGGACTTCGACAGGGTCGCGGTGCACACCACGTCGGGCGCGCCGGCGAGTCCGGCCCGGTGCGCGCTGCCGCGGCCGCCCTCGCCCATGACGCCCAGGCCGTGGGCGTCGTCGAGCAGCAGCGCCGCGCCGTACGCCCGGCAGGCCGCGGCGAGTTCGGCCAGCGGGGCCGCGTCGCCGTCGACGGAGAACACCGCGTCGCTGGCGACGAGCGCGGGGCCGCCGGGCGCGGCCGCACCGTCCTGCCCGGGCGCGCGGGCGCCGCTGAGCGCCTTGCGGACGGCCTGCGGGTCGGCGTGCGCGACCACTTCGGTACCGGCCTTGGACAGCCGGCACCCGTCGATCAGCGAGGCGTGGTTGGCGGCGTCGGAGACCAGCAGCGTGCCGGGGCCGGTGAGCGCGGTGACGGCCGCGAGGTTGGCGGCGTAGCCGGAGGCGAAGACCAGGGCGGCCTCGAAACCGGTGAACGCGGCGATCTCCGCCTCGAGTTCGGCGTGCAGCGCGGTGCTGCCGGTGACCAGGCGGGAGCCGGTGGCGCCCGCGCCCCAGGTCAGGCAGGCGTCGGCGCCGGCCCGGACCACCTCCGGGTGGCGGGTCAGGCCGAGGTAGTCGTTGCCGGCCAGGTCCAGCAGTGCCGACTCCGCGGCGCGGGGGCGCAGTTCGCGGCGCAGCCCGGCGGCGCGCCGCAGCCGGTCCTGGGCGGTGAGCCAGCCGAACGGGCCACCGGGCAGGACCTCGGGCACGGGGCCGGGGCCGCCGTCGGGGAGGGCTTCGGGCGCGCCGCCGGTGCGCCCGCCGGAGCCGTCGCCGGGCTGCCCGCCCGGCCGTTCGTGCTGCGCTGATCTGCTGTCCACGCCAGCAACGTACTCGGTGACCGGGCCCGTACCGGGTGTGGTGATGCACACATACCAGCGCGCCGATGTTGTGCGGCGCGCCATTGGCCGGGCCCGTCGCCGTAGGCGAGGATTGCGGGCATGGATCTGCTGACGGCACTGGTGGACAAGGGTCTGCGGCGCGAGTCGCCGACGCGGGACGAGGCGCTCGCGGTACTCGCGACCTCCGACGACGAACTGCTCGACGTGGTGGCGGCCGCGGGCCGGGTGCGCCGCAAGTGGTTCGGCCGCCGGGTCAAGCTCAACTACCTGGTGAACCTCAAGTCCGGCCTGTGCCCGGAGGACTGCTCGTACTGCTCGCAGCGGCTGGGCTCGAAGGCCGACATCCTGAAGTACACCTGGCTGCGGCCCGACGAGGCGGTCGCGGCGGCCACGGCGGGGGTGTCCGGCGGCGCGAAGCGGGTGTGCCTGGTGGCCAGCGGGCGCGGCCCGACCGACCGGGACGTGGACCGGGTCTCGAAGACCATCGAGGCGATCAAGGAGGGCAACGAGGGCGTGGAGGTGTGCGCGTGCCTCGGGCTGCTCTCCGGCGACCAGGCCGAGCGGCTGCGGGCCGCGGGCGCGGACGCGTACAACCACAACCTCAACACCTCCGAGGGCACCTACGCGGACATCACCACCACGCACACCTACGCCGACCGGGTCGACACGGTGCGGCAGGCGCAGGCGGCGGGGCTGTCGGCGTGCTCCGGGCTGATCGCGGGGATGGGCGAGAGCGACGCGGACCTGGTGGACGTGGTGTTCTCGCTGCGGGAACTGGACCCGGACTCGGTGCCGGTCAACTTCCTGATCCCGTTCGAGGGCACCCCGCTGGCCAAGGAGTGGAACCTCACCCCGCAGCGGTGCCTGCGCATCCTGGCGATGGTGCGGTTCGTCTGCCCGGACGTGGAGGTGCGGCTGGCCGGCGGGCGCGAGGTGCACCTGCGCAGCATGCAGCCGCTCGCGCTGCACCTGGTCAACTCGATCTTCCTCGGGGACTACCTGACGAGCGAGGGGCAGGCCGGGCAGGCCGACCTCGACATGATCGCGGACGCGGGCTTCGAGGTGGAGGGCGCGGACACCACGACGCTGCCGGCGCACCGGCGCTCCGAGCAGCAGGCCGGCGAGGCGGCCGGTGCGGGCTGCGGCGGCCACGACTCGGCGTGCGGCACGTGCGAGCACGGCGCGCCGGAACCGGTGGCGGCGGCCGCGGCTTCGGCTTCGGCTTCGGCTTCGGCTGATGCCCCGTCAGGTGCGGGCGCCCGTACGGACCTGGTCGCCGTACGCCGCCGGGGCGCGGGGACGGATCTGCCGCCCAATGCCTGAACCGCTGCCCGTGGACGTGCTGCTGGACCTGGACCGGCGGCACGTCTGGCACCCGTACGGCCCGATGCCCGGCCGGCAGGAACCGCTGGTGGTCGCGTCGGCGTCGGGGGTGCGGCTGCGGCTGGCCGCGCCCGCGCAGGGCCGTACCGAACTCGTGGACGGCATGTCGTCGTGGTGGGCGGCGATCCACGGCTACCGGCACCCGGTGCTCGACGAGGCCGCCCACGCCCAGGTGGACCGGATGAGCCATGTGATGTTCGGCGGGCTCACCCACGAGCCGGCGGTGCGGCTGGCGGCGCGGCTGGTGGAGATCACCGCGGAGCCGCTGCGGCACGTCTTCCTCGCGGACTCCGGTTCGGTGTCGGTCGAGGTGGCCCTCAAGATGTGCCTTCAGTACTGGCGTTCGCTCGGGCGGCCGGGCAAGCGGCGGCTGCTGACGTGGCGCGGCGGGTACCACGGCGACACCTGGCAGCCGATGTCGGTATGCGACCCGGATGGCGGTATGCACCATCTATGGTCCGGTGTGCTACAGGAGCAGGTCTTCGCGGACGCCCCGCCGCCAGGATTCGACGCGGAGCCGTCCGAGGCGTACACCGCCCACCTGCACGACCTGATCGGCCGCCACGCGGACGAGCTCGCCGCGGTCGTGGTGGAGCCGGTGGTGCAGGGCGCGGGCGGGATGGCCTTCCACTCCCCCGGCTACCTGCGGGTGCTGCGGGAGGCGTGCGACGCGCACGACGTGCTGCTGGTGTTCGACGAGATCGCCACCGGGTTCGGCCGCACCGGGCGGCTGTTCGCCGCCGACCACGCGGGCGTCGCCCCCGACGTGATGTGCGTCGGCAAGGCCCTCACCGGCGGGTACGTCTCCCTGGCCGCGGCCCTGTGCACCTCGCGGGTGGCCGAGGGGATCTCGCGCGGCGAGGTGCCGGTGCTCGCCCACGGCCCGACCTTCATGGGCAACCCGTTCGCCGCGGCCGTCGCGAACGCCTCCCTGGACGTGCTGCTCGACCAGGACTGGGCGACCGAGGTGAAGCGGATCGAGGCCGGGCTGCGCGAAGGGCTCGCCCCCGCGGCCGCGCTGCCCGGCGTGCGCGACGTCCGCGTGCTCGGCGCGATCGGCGTGGTCCAGCTCGACCACCCCGTCGACATGGACGCGGCCACCCGCGCCGCGGTCGCCGCCGGCGTCTGGCTGCGGCCCTTCCGCGACCTCGTCTACACCATGCCCCCCTACGTCACCGGCCCGGACGACATCGCCCGTATCTCCGCGGCTGTCGTCGCCGCGGCCAC
>NZ_JBYIRL010000043.1:0-63393 GCF_057708125.1 Actinacidiphila sp. bgisy145 | reverse complement strand
CAGCCCACGGAGCGCCGCGCGGCCCGGCGCCGGGCCGCGCGCCTGAGACACCGACACGAGACAGGTGACTGCACCATGCGCGCGGTACGGATCGACACGTTCGGCGGCCCGGAGGTCCTCACCCCGGTCGAGCTGCCCGACCCCGTGCCGGGCCCGGGCGAGGTCCTGGTCCGGGTCGAGGCGGCGGGCGTCAACCGCGCCGACGCGCTCGCCCGCGCCGGGACCTACCACCGTGCCCGCCCGCTGCCGCTGATCCTCGGCCTGGAGGCGGCCGGCACCGTCGCCGCCCTCGGGGAGGGCGTGACCGGCCCGGCGCCCGGTACCCGCGTGATGGCCATGAGCGGCGGTGCCGCGGGCCTGTACGCGGAACTCGCCGTGGTGCCCGTCGGCCGCGTCGTCCCGCTGCCGGACGGTGTGGACACCGTCGCGGCCGCGGGGATGCCCATCGCCTGGGTCACCGCCTGGTACTGCCTGCACCGGCTCGCGCGGCTGGCGGAGGGCGAGACCGTCGTCGTACAGGCCGCCGCGAGCGGCGTGGGCAGTGCCGCGGTCCAGATCGCCGCACACGCCGGCGCCCGGGTGATCGCCGCCGCCCGCAGCAGCGAGAAGGTGAGCTGGGCGGCGGGGTTCGGCGCCCACGCCGTCCTGGACACCTCGGCCTTCCCGGGCGAGGCCGCCGTGGAGGAGGTGCTGCGGCTGACCGGCGGGCGCGGCGCCGACGTCGTCCTGGACGCCGTCGGGGGCGACGTCTTCGCGCAGAGCCTGCGCCAGGTCGCCTTCGCGGGGCGGGTGGTCGCCCTGGCCAACGTCGCGCTGCGGCCCAGCACCGTGGACACCCGCGACTTCTACCCGAAGAACGCGTCCATCCACGGCTTCCAACTCACCGGCCTGGTCGAACACGGCTACGACCCCCGGCCCGACCTGGGCGGGATCGCCGCGCGCGTGGCGGCCGGCACCTACCGGGTGCCCGTGGAGGCCACCTTCCCGCTGGAGGAGGCCGCCCGCGCCCACGAGCGCCTGGAGGACCGCCTCAACCGCGGCAAGATCGTCCTCACCGTGCAGGACCACCCCACCCGGCCCTGACCGTCCCGCCCCGACCCCTCCGGCCGCCACCCGGTATCCGGGCGGCGGCCGGTGCCGACCCCCGCCGCGCAGCCGTTCCCTCCGCTGGCGGACACCCCCGGCGCGCGGTAGGACGGAAGTGCGAAGCCGCGATCCGCGGGCAGGCGACCGCTCAAGGACGAAAGCCAGGCCGCCAGAAGGGAAGGGCTACCGTGGCACGACCGAAGATCCTCGTGGTGGGCGCCGGCTTCGCCGGAGTGGGGTGCGTACGGCGGCTGGAGCGCAGACTCGGCGCCGAGGAAGCCGACCTCGCCCTGGTGACGCCGTTCTCCTACCAGCTGTACCTGCCCCTGCTGCCGCAGGTCGCCTCCGGCATCCTGACCCCGCAGTCCATCGCGGTGTCGCTGCGCCGCAGCCACCGCTACCGCACCCGGATCATCCCCGGCGGCGCGATCGGCGTGGACACCAAGGCGAAGGTCTGCGTGGTCCGCAGCGTCACCGGCGAGATCGTCAACGAGCCGTACGACTACATCGTGCTGGCCCCCGGGAGCGTCACCCGCACCTTCGACATCCCCGGGCTCGCCGACCACGCGCGCGGCATGAAGACCCTCGCCGAAGCCGCCTTCATCCGCGACCACGTGATCGCGCAGCTCGACCTCGCCGACGCCAGCAACGACGAGGCCGAGCGCGCCGCGCGCCTGCAGTTCGTCGTCGTCGGCGGCGGCTACGCCGGCACCGAGACCGCCGCCTGCCTCCAGCGCCTGACCACCAACGCGCTGTGCCGCTACCCGCGGCTGGACCCGCGGCAGATCAAGTGGCACCTGATCGACATCGCGCCGAAGCTCATGCCCGAGCTCGGCGACAAGCTCGGCCGCAGCGCGCAGCAGATCCTCCGCGACCGCGGTATCGACATCTCGCTCGGCGTGTCCGTCGCCAAGGCGGGCCCCGACGAGGTCACCCTGACCGACGGCCGGGTGCTGCCCTGCCGCACCCTGATCTGGACCGCGGGCGTCACCGCGAGCCCGCTGATCGGCACGCTCGACGCGGAGACCGTCCGCGGCCGGCTCGCGGTCACCGCCCAGATGACCGTGCCGGGCCGCTCGGGGGTCTTCGCCCTCGGCGACGCCGCCGCCGTACCCGACCTCGCCAAGGACGAGGAGGGCGCGGTCTGCCCGCCCACCGCCCAGCACGCCATGCGCCAGGGCCGCACCGTGGCCGACAACGTCATCGCGACACTGCGCGGCCGCCCGCTCCAGCCCTACGTGCACCACGACCTCGGCCTGGTGGTGGACCTCGGCGGCCGCGACGCGGTCTCCAAACCGCTCGGCATCGAGCTGCGCGGCATGGTCGCGCAGGCCGTCGCCCGCGGCTACCACCTGTCGGCGATGCGCACCAATGTCGCCAAGACCCGGGTGCTGACCAACTGGCTGCTCAACGCGGTCGCCGGGGACGACTTCGTCCGGATCGGCTTCCTGGCCCGCACCCCGGCCGCGATGCGGGACTTCGAGTACACCGGCGCCTACCTGACACCCGAGCAGGTCCGCGAGCACGCCGCGAGCGCCGGCCTCCAGCAGAAGTGACGCCCGGCCCGGCCCCGGGCACCGCATCCGGCCCGCCCGGGTCCGCGCCGCCCGCGCCGGGTGGCATGATCGGAGCGTGGCAGACCGCATCACCGCCGCTTGTGACGGCGCGTCCAAAGGAAATCCCGGCCCGGCCGCCTGGGCCTGGGTCATGGCCGACGCCTCGGGCGAGCCCGAGCGCTGGGAAGCGGGCCCGCTGGGCACCGCGACCAACAACGTCGCCGAACTCACCGCCCTGGAGAGGCTGCTGACCGCCGCCGACCCGGCGGTGCCGCTGGAGGTCCGGATGGACTCCCAGTACGCGATGAAGGCGGTCACCAGCTGGCTGCCGGGCTGGAAGCGCAACGGCTGGAAGAACTCCGCCGGCAAGCCCGTGGCCAACCAGGAGCTGGTGGTCCGCATCGACAACCTGCTGGCCGGGCGCACCGTCGAGTTCCGCTACGTGCCCGCGCACCAGGTCGACGGCGACCGGCTCAACGACTTCGCCGACCGGGCCGCCAGCCAGGCCGCCGTCGCCCAGCAGCCGGCCGGCAGCGCCGCCGGCTCCCCGGCGCCGCCGCCCGCGCCGGCCGCCAGCCGCAAGCCGCCCAAGGGCGCCGCCCGCGCCGCCGGGGGCGCCGCCGCCCCGGCCGGCGGCGGGTCCGGCGCCTCGGGCGCGGTGCGCACCCTGAAGGCGAAGTACCCCGGCCGCTGCCGCTGCGGGCGCCCCTACGCCGCGGGCGAGCCGATCACGAAGAACCCGGACGGCTGGGGCCACCCGGACTGCCGCTGACGCCGTCGGGCCCCGGACCGAGCGCGGCCCGCGGCTCCCGGTAGCGCAGCAGCAGCATCGCCGCGTCGTCGTGCAGCGGCCCCCCGGTGTGCGCGATCAGGTCGGCCCGCAGCGCCTCCAGCGCGCGCTGCGGGTCGGGGTCGGCCAGCAGGTGCGCCCGCTCGCCCAGCGGGTAGAACGCCCCGGCCGGATCGCGCGCCTCGGTGACGCCGTCGGTGTACAGCAGCAGCTGGTCGCCCGGGCGGAAGTCCACCTCGAACGGCGGCGGCAGCTCCGCCGGCCGCAGCCCCAGACCCAGCGGCAGCGCGTACTGCGGCGGCTCGGGGAAGTCCACCTTCCCGCCGGGGCGGACCAGCATCGGCGGCGGGTGGCCGAAGTTCAGCAGCGTGGTGCGGCCGAGCGGATCGATCTGCGCCATCACCGCCGTCACGAATTTCTCGCCGCTCAGCGTACGGTCCGCCGCGCGCCGCACCCGGCCGCCGACGCCCTCCAGGGTCGGCTCGTCATGGGCCGCCTCCCGGAACGCGCCCACCACCACCGCGGCCGTCTCCACCGCCGCCAAACCCTTGCCCTGCACATCGCCGATGACCACCCGCACCCCGGCCGGCGTCGGCACCACCTCGTACAGGTCCCCGCCGATCCGCGCCTCGGTCACCGCCGAGGTGTACGACACGGCCGCCCGCAGCCGCCCGGCGCTGCGCGGCACCGGCCGCAGCAGCACCCGCTGCGCGACCTCCGCGATGGACCGGACGTTCGCCAACTCCGCCTCGCGCCGCTGCCGGGTGACCGCGGCGATCACCGCGGCCACGGTCACCCCGACCACGGCGCCGATCGAGGCGAAGCCGCGCCGCTGGCCGAAGAGGCCGTCGACCTCGCCCAGCGCGCACACCACGGCCACCGCCAGCGCGCCGATCACCGCGGTGCGCTGCCAGGAGCCGACCAGCCCGGCGAAGGCCGGGCCGAGCGAGACCAGCGGCAGCACCCCGACGCTCTGCCCGCCGATCCCGTCGGCCAGGGCCACCACGGCCATCACCGCGTACGGCAGCACCGTCAGCGGCAGCGGCGCCGACGGCCGCTCCATGCCGGCCGGCAGCCGGCTGCTGCCGCTGTCGTCGAGCAGGTCCGCGCCGCCCTCGGCGCCCTCGGGGCCGACGACGGCGCCGCCGTACGCGTCCCCGTCGGTCCGCGGGGCGTCCGGCGTCTCCTGCGGGCGCCCGGCCCGGCCTCGTCGCAGCACGCTCACCTCACCTTCCCCGTCCGCCAGGTTAGGCCCGTACCGGCCGGTCGGCCCGCCGGTCCCCACCTGCCGTTACCGCATCGAGCCCTGCTCCGGGCGCCGCGTGCCCCGGGGCGTACGCCGCGGCTCAGGACGGCGGATTGCCGGTCCGGCCCGCGGTGAAGGGGGTGATCTCGAACATGTCGTCGCAGTCGGTGACCTGCCCGGCGAACGTCAGGGACGCCTTGCTGCCCGGCGGGTACATCTTCAGCCGCGCCGAGGTGGCCAGGCAGGTGCCCTGCTGGTCGACGGTGTGGATGGTGGCGCTGGCGGCGCCCCCGGGGGCGAGCACGACGGGGGAGTAGTCCAGCGTCCTGCGGGTGGCGGGCCGGCCGATCTGCGTGCCGTTCGCGTCGAGCATCGACAGGCCCGGGTAGCCGGTGACGTGGCAGGACGCCGTGCCGGTGTTGGTGATCACCAGGTAGCGGTAGAGGTTGCCCGCGCCCGCGTCGCTGCCGCCCAGGCTCGCCGACAACTGCGCGGCGGTGCACATCGGGGTGGCATCCGGCGTGGTCGGGGAAGCGCTCGGTGCGCCGCCCGCCGCGCCCGGCGGGGTGGCGGTCGCCGACGGTGTGGACGTCGCCCGGCCCGCGGACGGCGTGGGGCGCTGACCGCCGGTGGCGCTGGGCGCCGCGGCGGTGTGCGTGGGCTTCGGCGAGAGCGCGGGGCCGCTGCTGGCCAGCGAGCGGTCGGCGGGCGGGCCGACCACCTGCCCGTCGCCGCCGGGGGAGACCACACCGGTCAGGAACAGCGCGCCCGCGACCACCGCGGCGGCCGCGGTGCCGCCGGCCAGTGCCCGCACCCGGCGCCGGCGCGCGGCCCGCCGCCGGACGCGCTCGAACGCGCCGGGCGGAGGCGCCAGATAGCCGCCCGCGGGCCGCAGCAGCCGCTCCAGGGGGTCGTCGGCCCCGTCCGCGCCGCGGGCCGGCCCGTTTGGCCCGCCGGAGCCGGTGCCGTCCGGGGGAAGCGCGGGGCCGTCAGGAAATCCGGTCATGGTGCTCCCCGAGCTTGGCGCGCAGGTGTTCGCGGGCGGCGTGCAGATCGGCCTTGACGGTGCCCTCCCGGCGGCCGAGCAGGGCCGCCACCTCCCGGACCGGCAGGTCGGCGAAGTAGTACAGCAGCGCCGGGTCGCGCAACCGCTCCGGCAGCGACTGCACCAGCATCCGCACCGTGGGGTCGGCCGCCTCCGGCTGCTGCTTCACCGCTTCCTCCGTCTTCACCCGGCGCAGCGCGCGCCGTTCGCGCTCCAGTCTGCGCCAGTGGTCGCGCACCAGGTTGGCCGCGGTCACGTAGAGGAAGCCGCTGGGCTCCTCCACCTTCGTCCAGCGCGCCCACAGCCGGGTGAACGCCTCGGCGGCGATCTCGTGGGCGGTCCCGTCGTCGTCCACCAGCTTGCGCACCCAGCCCGCCAGCCGCGGGTACAGGGCCGCGAACAGCTCGGAGGCGGCGCGCTCTTGAGACCGGATGGTCGCTCCTCCTGCTTCTCGTCGTGGCTCCGCCGACCGTACCGGTCCCGTGAGGCCGAGCGGACCGGCGGGCGCCATCCGGCTCACGCCCCGGAGACCAGTGAGGCGTACACGATCACGTTGTCCGGGTAGCCGCCGCCCCCGCTGATCCGGGTGCCGCCGCAGGTGATGAGACGCAGTTCGGGGTGGTCGACGTTCCCGTACACCGACGACGTCGGGAAACGGGACTTCGCGACGGTCTGCACCCGGTCGACGGAGAAGGTCGCCACCGAGCCGTCCGCCCGGGTCACCGCGATGGTCTCGCCCGCGCGCATCCGGTCCAGGTGCAGGAAGACCCCGTCGCCGTAGGCGCCCACCGTGACATGGCCGAGCAGCACCGACGGGCCGAGCTGCCCGGGCGTCGGCGAGCCGTCGTACCAGCCCGCGGGCGCGTCCTTGGCGATCGGCGGGACCTGCACCTGGCCGTCGGACGCCAGGCCCAGCGCCATGACGGGGGTGTCCACGCCGATCGACGGGATGCGCAGCCGCGAGGGCACCGAACGCGCCATCGGGCCCGGGGCGTTCGCCGCCGACGGAGTGCCGCCCGCGCCCGGGGCGGTGGCGGCGGGCGTCACCGAGCCGCCGTCGGACGGAGTCTGCGCGGGCGCGGTCGACTGGCACCCGCACAGCAGCGCCAGACCCGCCGCGAGCGCGCACAGGGCGCCCCCGCGGCGGTTCCGGCGGCCGGCGGCCCCCTGGCGTACGGCGGTCACGCCGGCCGGACCTTTCAACGGCCGGCCCGCACCTTGCGGCGCAGCGCCACCGCGACGCCCGCGGCACCGAGCGCGGCCACACCCGCGCCGGTCGCCGCGAGCACGGTGGAGTCGCTGCTGTGCGAGCCGGTCGCCGCCAGGCCCGTGTCGGGGGCGCCCGAGGGCACCGTCGGCACCTGCGCCCCGCCGCTGGTGCCCGTGGTCGGCGCGGCGGTGGGCGCCCCGGTCGGCGCGGACGTCGGGGTGCCGCCGTCGTTGCCGCCCGTGCCCGCGGCCAGCGGGGTGATGGCGAACGTGTCGTAGCAGTCGGTGATGACGCCGGGGATGGTCAGCGACGCGGTGTTCCCCGGCGGGTAGACCTTCAGCTTCGTGGACGCCGGCAGGCAGGTGCCCTGGTGGTTGACGGTGTGGATGGTGTCGCTCGCCGAGCCGCCGGGCCGCAGCACGACCGCGGAGTAGGTGCGCGCGTCCCGCGTGGCGGGCCGGCCGATCTGCGTGCCGTTCGCGTCGAGCATCGACAGGCCCGGGTAGCCGGTCAGGTGGCAGGTGGCGGTGCCGGTGTTGGTCAGCACCAGGTAGCGGTAGAGGTTGCCGGCGCCCGCGTCGCCGCCGCCGAGGGCGGCGCTGAGCTGCGCGGTGGCGCACATCGGGGTGCCCGAGGCGTCGGCTGGGGGCGCGGTGGCCGTCGCGGGTGCGGCGCCCAGCGCGGTCAGCGCGAACACCGCGGCCCCGGCGGCCCCGGCGGCGAGTGAACTCCTGCGCATGTCCTGCTCCTTGTCTCCCCGGTTGTCGTGCCCAGGCCCCTCCCGGGGCGGTCTCCCCGGGCGACTCGCGGAACCCGTCGTCCGGAATCGGCAGCAGAGACGACAGAGCCCGCGGCCGGGTTGTAAAGAACTGTCAAAGTCGCTCCGGCGGCCCCAACGACCTTGCTGACCAGGCGACTTCGGGATTCGGCCGACCCTCACTACGATCAGTGCGATGATCATCCGAAAGCTACTGGCCGCCGGTACGGCCTGCGGGCTGACGGCCGCACTGGCCTGCGGCCTCGTGCCGGCCACCGCCCATGCGGGGGAGCCCGTGCCCGGGGCCACCGCCAAGGTCGAACTCGTCCTGGACGTCAGCGGTTCGATGAGCGCCAAGGACATCGACGGGCAGTCCCGGATGTCCGCCGCGAAGCAGGCCTTCGACGACGTGCTGGACTCCACCCCCCAGGACGTCGACCTCGGCATCCGCACCCTCGGCGCGAACTACCCCGGCGACGACCGCAAGACCGGCTGCAAGGACACCCGGCAGCTCTACCCCGTCGGCGCCCTCAACCGCGACCAGGCCAAGAGCGCCGTCGCCACCCTCCAGCCCACCGGCTGGACCCCGATCGGCCCCGCGCTGCTGGCCGCCGCCCAGGACATCAAGGGCGGAGGCGGCACCCACCGCCTGGTGCTCATCACCGACGGCGAGGACACCTGCGCCGCCAACCCCTGCGACGTCGCCCGGCAGATCGCCGCCCAGGGCGTCGACCTGACCATCGACACCCTCGGCCTCGTGCCCGACACCCACACCCGCAGCCAGCTCAGCTGCATCGCCGAGGCCACCGGCGGCACCTACACCACCGTCCAGCACCGCCAGCAGCTCACCACCAAGGTCACCCAGCTGGTCAAGCGCGCCACCGACACCGCGGTCACCCCCACCGCCGTCCAGGGCGCCGACACCTGCCAGGCCGCACCGGTCCTCAAGCGCGGCCTGTACACCGACCGCGAGACGTTCTCCCAGAACCGCTGGTACCGCGTCCAGGTCGAGCCCGGCCAGGAACTGCGCGCCTCCGCCACCGTCTCCGACGACCGCACCGTCAACGCCGACTACGGCGTGCTGCTGCGCGGCGTCACCCTGCACGGCCGCGAGATCGTCCGCGACGACGAGGGCGGCACCGGCCGCACCGACGCCGTCTCCGCCGGCATCCGCTACCCGAAGCCGGACGCCGACGACGACACCCCGGCCGAGACCGTGTGCCTCCAGGTCGGCAACTCCTTCTCCGCGCCCGCCTCGGTGAAGACCACCCCCGGGCTGCCGGTCGAGCTGTCCATCGACCTCGTGCACAGCCCCGACCAGCCCTCCGACGTCGCCTTCTACGGCCTGGGCCGCGGCTGGTGGCTGCTGGGCCTGCTCGCCGCCGTCGGCGCCGTCGCCGGACTGCTCACCGGCTGGGCCGCCCGCTGGCGCATGAACACCGGAGGGACCCGCTGATGCGCACCGCACGGCTGCTGGGCGCCGCCACCTTGCTGGCCGCCGCCGCACTGACCGCACTGACCGGCCCGGCCGCGGCCGACGACGGCACGACCACCCCGGACCCCACGGCCACCGCGACCGGTTCCGACGCGCCGCCCACCCAGGCCGGCACCGACTTCCGCACCGCGACCGTCATCGACCAGGGCGTGCGCGCGACCGCCGACGCCTCGGCGGGCGACTACCTGTACTGGCAGTTCCCCGCCGACACCGGCCAGCACGTCACCGTGCACGCCACCGTCACCTTCCCCACCACCGCCACCCGGCACGGCGCGTCCACCTGGCAGGTGGACGTCTACGACGGCCTGCGCCGCCACCAGTCCTGCCGCTACGGCAACCAGACCGTCACCGCGGCCGCCGACGCGGCCTCCGTCGACCTCGTCTGCCACCTGCGCACCATCCGCTCCTGGTCCGAGCCGTGGGCGAACGACCCGCTGCGCGGCGCCTACTACGTTCGGGTGACCGTGCTCGACCTGCCCTCGACCGACCTCGGCCAGCCGGTGCAGGCCGCGGTCGAGGCCACCTCCGACGGCACCGCGGGCAGCCAGGCCGTCGACGGCTCGGTGGCACCGGTGGTCACCGCCAACGGCCCGCGCGTCGCCCCCTCGGGCGGCTGGGCCGGCACCTGGTGGTCGCCGCGCTGGCTGTGGACCGGCGGCGGCGGCCTGCTCGCGGTCCTGCTCGCCTTCGGCGCGCACCGGCTCGCCCGCGGCCCGCTGCGCCCGCCCGCCCCCGCCCGGCCGCAGGCGTACGACCGCCCGGACCGGCCGCGGGAGCCGGCCGGGTACGGCGACTGAGGCAGCCGCAGTACCCGTCCGGAGCACCGCCCCGGTCCCCGGTGAGGGCCCTCCGCACCCGGCGGGCCCTCACCGCTGTCCGCCCGCCCGCCCGGGCCGGACCGACCCCGCCCGGTCACGCACCGCCCGGAACCGGTAACGTCCTGCACACGCCACCGGTGCCGGCCGGACCCGTCCGCGCACCCGGCACCGACCCGGCCGCCCCGCGACCCGCGCGCGATCCGCGAACCGGGGCGCACCACCAGGCATGATCACGCCGTACCGGGGAAGGCGAGGCGACGCACCAGGCCGTCCCCGGGCAGTGCCCAGTCCCACGAACGGAACGACACCACAGTGACGAGCGAGCAGCCAGCCGCGCCCTCCACCGCCCCGACCCCCCGCGACGCGCCCCGCGGCGCGCCGTGCTGGGCCCACCTGACCGCGCGCGACCTCCAGGCCGCCGAGAAGTTCTACGGCAGCGTGCTCGGGTGGGAGTTCCGCAACACCACCCTCGGCGACCACTTCGCGTTCGCGCTCGGCGACGGCCGCCCCGTCGCGGGCATCGGCGCCCTCGCCGCGGACCTCCAGGTCGCCGTCGGCTGGACGCCGTTCTTCTCCGTCCCCCAGGTGGACGAAGCCGCCGCCCGCATCCGCGAGCGCAGCGCCACGGTCGCGCTCGGCCCGGTCGCCTTCGCCACCGGCCGCGCCCTGGTCGCCGCCGACCGCGACGGCGCCGTCTTCGGCGTGTGGGACGGCAAGCTGCCCGCCGACTGGGAGACCTGGCACGACCAGGGCCCGGTGGTGCTGCGGCTGCGCACCCGCGACGCCTTCGAGGCCGCGATCTTCTACGGCGGCGTCCTCCAGTGGGCCGACGGCAGCCCGGACGGCTGCACCGTGGACTACGAACACGAGGAGGTCGTGGTGCGCAGCGGCGAGGCCGTCGTGGCCCGGCTCGGCTCCGGCGCCGTCGAGGCCGACCCCGACCCCACGCTGCGGCCGCACTGGGACGTGCAGTTCCCGGTGCCCGACACCGAAGCCTGCGTGGCCGCCGCCCGGGGCCTGGGCGGCCAGCTGGTCGGCCAGGGCACCACTCACGCGGGCAGCTACGCGGAACTGCGCGACCCCGACGGGGGCCTGTTCACGGTGATCAGCCCGCGCCGCCGGGCCTGACGTCCCCACCACCGGCGCCCGGCGCGGGCCGCCCGGCGGCCTCGGCGTCGGTGTCGGTGTCGGCGGCAGTTTCGGTGTCGGCGGCAGTTTCGGTGTCGGGCGCGGCGGCGGCCAGGGAGGCCAGCAGCCGCATCTTCTCGTCGCTCTCGCTGTCCTTGTCGGGGTAGTAGACGACGAGGATCACGTCCTCGACCGGGAGCTTGTCGCGGTGCAGGCGCATCTCGCCCACGACCGGGTGCACCACGGTGGTGGTGCCGCCGTTCAGCTCGCGGACGTCGTGCCGGGCCCAGAGCGTACGGAAGCGCTGGCTGGACAGCGCCAGCTCGCCGACGACCTCCACGAACCGGGGGTTGTCGGTGTCGTCGCCGATGGTGGTGCGCAGCGCGGCGATGAACCCGGCCGCCGCCTGCGCCCAGTCGCGGTGGAACGCCTGCTCCTCGGGGTCCAGGAAGAGCGAGCGCAGCCGGTTCTCGCCCGGCCGCAGCCGCGGTGACAGCGCCAGTGCCATGGAGTTGGACGCCAGCACGTCGAAGGCGCGGCCCTCCACGAACGCCGGGACCGTCAGGTGCGCCAGCAGGTGGTGCAGCCGCGCGGGCACCTGCTCCGGCCGCCTGCGCCGCGCCGCCCGCGGCCGGGCGGCGGCCAGCCCCAGCAGATAGGCCCGCTCCACGTCGTCCAGGCGCAGCACGCGCGCCAGCGACTCCAGGACCTGCACCGAGGGGTTCTTGTCCCGGCCGCGCTCCAGCCGCAGGTAGTAGTCCGCGCTGATCCCCGCGAGCAGGGCCACCTCCTCGCGCCGCAGCCCCGGCACCCGCCGAGTCCCGCCCGGCGGCAGCCCGGCCTGCGCCGGGGTGACCAGTTCGCGCCGGGCCCGCAGATAGCTGCCCAGCCGGTTGTCGGACGCGACGTCCTTCATCCCGCCACCTCTTCTCCCGGTCCGGTTCTCCCGGTCATACCGCCACCGTAATGCGGACGGCGGCCCCCAGAGGGGGCCCTGCCAGGACCCCGGATGTGCGGGGCTCTGCCAGGCCCGGCCCGCCCGGCCGAGACTTGCGGTGTCGCCGTCGCCGAACGACGGCGACCATGGCAGAAGGGGCGCCGCGGGTTTGACCGCCGCCGGCGCCCCGGGATTCGAAGGGACATCTCATGGAACTCGCCCACCGCACCGTCCTCGTCGTCGGGGGCACGTCCGGCATCGGCCGGGAGCTGGCCCGGCGGTTCGCCGCCACGGGCAGCACCGTGGCCGTCGCCGGGCGCAACGCGGACGCCCTGGCCGAGCTGGCCGCCGAGGGCTTCAGCACCTTCGAGGCCGACGTCACCGACGACGCGTCCGTCACGGCCGTCCGGGACGCCGTCCTGGCCCTTCACCCGGACCTGGACACGGTGATCACCATGTCCGGCGTCATGCTGCTGGAGGACCTGCGCGACCCGGCGCACTTCGAGGCGGCCCGGACGACGGTCGACACCAACCTGCTGGGCACCATCCGGGTCGTCGACGCCTTCACCCCGCACCTGGTCGGGCGCGGCGCCGGCACCTTCATCACGGTCACCTCCGGGATCGCCTTCCTGCCCTTCCCGCCGATGCCGACCTACGCCGCCTCGAAGGCCGCGGTGCACGCCTACTCCGAGGCGCTGCGGGTCCAGCTCGCGGGCACCGGCGTCGGCGTCGTGGAACTCGTCCCGCCGGCCGTGGCCACCGCGGGCCAGGAGCAGGTGAACCCGCACGCGCTGCCGCTGGACGGCTTCGCCACCGAGGTCATGGGGCTGCTCGCCCAGGAGCCCACCCCGGACGAGATCCTGGTGGAGAAGGTCCTCATGCACCGCTGGGCCGAGCGGGACGGCACGTACGACGGGCTGGTCGCACAGCGCGCCCAGGCCCTGTCGATGCTCCCGGGCCGGCAGGGGACCGGTCAGTAGATCATCCGCAGGACGACCGTGGCCAGCTCGTCCAGGGCGCCCTCGCGCTGCCGCGCGGGCAGGTCGGTGATCTCGGAGATCCGGTGGTCGCGGACGACGGCCACCATGCGGGCGAGCGCGGCGGCGTCGACGCCCTCGGGCGCGAGGCCGGCCGCGCGGTCGCGGCGGATCTTGTCGGCGAGCCCGTCCACGAACCGCTGCTTGGTGCGGCCGACGAACTCCTCCAGCGGCTGGTAGCCCACCGCGAAGCCGCCCGGCATGGCGCAGGCCAGCACCTTGCTGTTCTCCTGCCACATCTCCGCCACCCGCCGCAGCTGGTCGCGCAGTTCGGCCGGGCTCGGCCCGCTGCTGGCGAACCACCCGTGGGTCTGGCCGAAGCGCTCCCAGACCTGCTCCATCAGCGCGGCGAGCACCGCCTGCTTGGTCGGGAAGTAGAAGTAGAAGCTCGTCCGGGAGATCCCGGCGGCCGCGGCGATGTCGTCGATGGTGATGTCGGCCATCGAGCGCTCGGTGACCAGGCGCCGGGTCGCGTCGAGAATCCGCTCCTCGCGCAGCGCGCCCTTCGTCGGCCCGCCGCGGCGCCGGACCGGGCTGCCGGTGGTGTCTGCTGCCATGCCGCCAGCCTACGGCCTCGCGCGGAATATCCACGGGCGTCGGCAATAATCGACATGTGTCGAGTCGGCTCGCTATGGTGGGTGCATGCCTCATGAACGAACCTCGACCGAGGTCGCAGGAGTGGTCTCGGCGCGCCTTGTCGTGGTGACCATGGCGGCGGCGGTCTTCCTCCTTTCCATGATCCAGACGCTCGTGGTCCCGGTGCTGCCGGAGATCGGCACCCAGCTGGGCGCCTCGGCCACCGCCGTCGGCTGGGTCACCACCTCGACGATGCTCACCGCCTCCGCCGTGACCCCCCTGCTCGGCCGGATCGGCGACGTCTTCGGCCACCGGCGGGTCATCCTCGCCGCGCTGGTCGTCACGCTGGCCGGCAGCGTGCTGGCCGCGGTCACCCACAGCATCGGGCTGCTGATCCTCGGGCGGGTCCTCCAGGGCGCCAGCTTCGG
This sequence comes from Actinacidiphila sp. bgisy145, assembly GCF_057708125.1. Classification (NCBI taxonomy): domain Bacteria; kingdom Bacillati; phylum Actinomycetota; class Actinomycetes; order Kitasatosporales; family Streptomycetaceae; genus Actinacidiphila; species Actinacidiphila sp. bgisy145. The sequence goes on along the minus strand of NZ_JBYIRL010000043.1, from coordinate 49,284 downwards.
CCTCTTCCCGCTGGCGATCAGCGTGCTGCGCCAGTCGCTGCCCCGGGAGAAGCTCACCGGCGCGATGGCGATCACCGCCTCCGCGCTCGGCGTCGGCAGCGGTATCGCGCTGGTCGCGACCGGCCTGCTCACCCAGGGCGACGCCGACTACCGGCGGATCTTCTGGCTGTGCGTCGGCATGACCCTGGTCGTCCTGGCGCTGTCCGCCGTCGCGATCCCGCGCCACCCCGGCCAGGGCGGGCGCGTGGACTACCGCGGCGCGTCGGTCCTCGGCGTCGGCCTGGTCTGCCTGCTGCTGCCGCTCTCCCAGGGCCACACCTGGGGCTGGGGCTCGCCGAAGGTCATCGGGCTGTTCGCCGCCGCCGTGGTGGTCCTGGCCGGCTTCGTCGCGCTCCAGCGGCGCACCCGCGAACCCCTGGTCACCTTCGACCTGCTGGTCCGCCGCCCGGTGCTCGCCACCAACATCGCCGCGCTGTGCATAGGCTTCGCGATGTTCAGCGTCTTCCTCGGCGTCACGTACTTCGTCGAGACCCCCGACGCGGTCGCCGGATACGGCTTCCACGCGTCGGTGCTGCGCACCAGCGTGCTGTTCATGCTCCCCGGCGCCGTCGTCTCGATGTTCACCGGCCCGCTCGCCGGGCGGCTGGTCTCCCGGATCGGGCCGCGGCTGGTGCTGCTGCTCGCCTGCGTCATCGGCCTGGTCGGCATGGTGCTGCTCGCCGCGCTGCACGCCACCACCGCCGAAATGATCATCGGCGTCGTCATCTGCAACGCCGCCATCGCCATCGCCTACGCCGCGATGCCCGCGCTGCTGGTGATGAACATCGGCGCCCACGAGACCGGCGTCGCCAACTCCATCAACTCGATCATGCGGACCGTCGGCGGCGCCATCGGCAGCGCGCTCGTCGTCACGATCCTGGCCAGCCAGGTCGCCACGCACCGCCTGCCGTCCGGGCCGGTCACACTCCCGACCGAGAGCGCCTTCGTCCTGACCTTCGGCCTCGGCGGGCTGTTCTTCCTCGTGGCCGCGCTGATGGCGCTCTTCGGCGTCCCCCGGGCCGCCGCCGGCGGCGGCACCCTCACCGCCGCGGAGATCCGCGAGGACGAGGCGCTCGGCCTCGCGGGGGAGTTCGCGACCTCCTCGATCGACCTGAGCGAGCCGCCGCCGGCGCCCAGCCGGTCCTGACGCCCGCGCCCCCCGCCGCCCGTCCCGCCCCCACCCGGGCGGGACGGTCGGGCGCCGGCGCCCGGATGCGCGGGCCGCGGGCGGAGCCAGGGCCTGGCGGTACCTGGCTACGGGGGCCGCGGGGGCGGAGACTGGCGGCATGGACCGACACGAACTTGCCGCCTTCCTGCGGAGCAGGCGGGAGCGGATCAGCCCGGCCGAAGTGGGGCTGCCGTCGGGGACACGGCGGCGCACCCCCGGGCTGCGCCGCGAGGAGGTGGCGCAGCTGGCGTTCATCTCCACGGAGTACTACACGCGCCTGGAGCAGGCCCGCGGCCCGCGCCCCTCGCGCGAGGTGCTGGCCGGCCTGGTCCGCGCCCTGCGGCTGACCGACGCCGAACGCGACCACCTCCACCACCTGGCCGGCGCCCCGCCCATCCCCTCGGCCGGGCCGCCGCGCGCGGTCCGGCAGAGCATCCTGGACCTGCTGCGGCGGCTGCCGCAGGCCGCGGCGATCGTGACGTCCGCGACCACCGAGGTGCTGGCCTGGAACGACCTCGCGGCCGCGCTCATGGAGGACTTCTCCGCCGTGGCGCCGCGCGACCGCAACCTCGCGCGGCGCGCCTTCCTCGGGCCGGGGGGCCTGGGGCAGCGGCTGTACGGCGTCTCGGACGCCGAGGAGTTCGCGCGCAACACGGCGCAGCGGCTGCGCGCCACCGCCGCACGCTACCCCGACGCCCCCGAGATCTCCGGGCTGGTCGGCGAACTCCTCGCCGGGAGCGAGGAGTTCCGGCAGCTGTGGGACGCCCACGACGTCGCCGCCGAACCCACGCTGCGCAAGACCTTCCAGCACCCGCTGGTCGGGCCGGTCACCGTCAACTGCGACGTCCTCGACATCGCCGACCGCGACCAGCAGCTGGTGATCTACACCGCCGAGCCCGGCTCCTCCGCCGAGGAGGCGCTGCGCCTGCTGGCGGTCGTCGGCACCCAGCGCATGGACGCGCCCCGCTGACCCCTTCCGCCGCCTACGGTTTCGGCGGTCGCACCGGAAGCCGCAGCACCTACCCCGCGCGCAGGCAGAAGGGGTGCCCGGCCGGGCTGGCGTACACACGGGAGCCGGTGGCCGGCTCGTCCGGCGCCGGGTGCGGCGGCCGCAGCCGGCGCGCCCCGGCGTCGACCGCCCGCCGGTCGGCCGCCGGCAGGTCGTCGACCGCGAGGTCGACGTGGACCTGCTGCGAGCGGCCGTCGGGCCACTGCGGCGGCAGATGGCCCGGCGCCGACTGGACGACGAGCACCGGCAGCCCCTCGGCCCGCAGGAAGTGGTGGGTGGGGGTGCGCATGAGGGTGCCGCCGAGCAGTCGGTGCCAGAAGGCGCTCTCCGGCTCGGGGTCGGCGGCTTCCAGGAGCACCGCGGCCAGGGTGAACTTCATTCGGGTGGCCTGCTTTCGCTGGATGTGACGCGTTCGGGGACAGGCAGGGGATTCAGACCGCGGGCACGATGCCGCCGTCGACCCGGAACTGCGCGCCGGTCAGCCACTTGGCGCGGGGGGAGGCGAGGAAGGCGATCATCTCGGCGACGTCCTCGGGCTCGCCGGGGCGGCCCATGGGCACGCCGAGGTGGTCCACGATCTGCTGCCGCATCTCGGCCAGGCCGACGCCCTGGTCCTCGGCGAGCTGCCGCAGGTGCGCGTCCGCGCCCTCGGTGACCACGAACCCGGGCAGCACGCACACCACGCGGACGCCGTCCTTGCCCACGGCGGTGGCCAGTTCGCGGCTGTAGGCGTTGAGCGCCGCCTTGGCCGCGGCGTATGAGGCGTCGGCCGGCTGCGGCAGGCGGCTCGCGATCGAGGAGACGTGCACGACCACGCCCGAGCCGCGCTCCACCATGCCCGGCACCAGAGCCCGGTCCAGGCGCACCGCGGCGAGCAGATTGACGTCCAGGTCGCGGCGCCAGAGCTCGTCGGAGCGCTCCAGGGTGGGCACCGCGCCGGTGGTCGCGCCCGCGTTGTCCACCAGCACGTCCACACCGCCGACGAGGTCGACCACCCGGCGGGCGAGGTCGGCGACGCCCTGCTCGGTCGCGAGGTCCGCGGGCAGGAAGGTCGCCGGGAAGTCCTGCGGGGGAGCGGTGCGCGAGGCGGTCAGCACCTGCGCGCCGGCCGCCGCGAAACGGCGGGCGGTGGCCGCCCCGATGCCGCGGCTCGCTCCGGTGACCAGCACCCGCAGGCCCGCAAGCTCGTTTTCGGACATGGTCATGTCTGCCGCTCCTTCGATAAGGTGAACCGGACTCCGGTAACTATAGTGAACCAGATTCACCTTATGGAGGCAGTGTTGCCCGCATCACGACCCCTGCGCGCCGACGCCCGGCGCAACCGGGACGCCCTGCTCGCCGCGGCGCGCGAGGCGTTCCTCGCCGGCAGCGGGGACGAAGACGCACACATCGAGGACATCGCCCGCAGCGCCGGGGTCGCGGTCGGCACCCTCTACCGGCACTTCGAGACCCGCGAGGCGCTGGTCGAGGAGGTCTACCGGCAGGAGGTCGCCGACCTGTGCGCCGCGCCCGACGCGCTCCTGGAGCGGTACACGGCGGACGAGGCCCTGCACCGCTTCCTGCTGCTGCTCGTGGAGCACGCGGCGGTAGGCAAGGGCATGGCCGGGGCGCTCGCCGGGATCATGGCGACGGACTCGCCGGTCTTCGACGACGCGCGCTCGCGGATGGCCGGCTGCCTCGACCACCTGCTCGCCGCGGGCGCCGCGCAGGGCACCGTACGGGCCGACGTCGACGGCCGGACGGTGCTGCGCGCGATGGGCGGCGTCTGCAACCTGCGGGCCACCGGCGCCTGGCGGGAGGACGCCGCGCGGATCACCGAGCTGCTCTACGACGGCCTGCGGTACCCCGCCGCCGCGCGCTGAGCAGGCCGGGACTACGCTCCGGCGCAAGGGCGTCATCTCGGTGCGCCGCCGGGGCTGTTGGGGGCGTGCACGCCGGAGCCGGGCCGCAGGGCGCGGAGTTGGCGGGTTCCCGGGCCGGGGCGGCCCGCCGTGGGGGAGGATGGCGCCGAACCGCGGCCGGTCGACGGCCGCGGCCAGCGCCGTACGGCCCCGCGCGGGCCGCCTGAGACCTTACGGAGACGACGCATGCCCACCTCACGGCCGCCGCGCGACACCGGTTCCGACGGCCCCGGGACGGACGGCGAAGACGACGCGCCGGTGGTACCCGTACGACGGGCGGTCGTGCTGCCCACCGCGCCCACCGCGCCCGCGGGGTCCCCGCCGGCCGCGCCCGGGGCGACACCGCCGGGCGCGGGCTCGGGTGCCGGGTCGGGCGCCGGCTCGGGCACGGAGCCGCCCAGGGCGGCGCCGCCGCGGTCGGTGCCCGTGCGGACCGCGTCCAGCAGCGGCGCGCCCGCGGCGGCCGGGCCGGCGAAGGCGGGGGAGGCGGCCGGGGCGAGCGGGGCACGCGGCGCCGGCGGTGCGGCGGGTGCTGCGGGTGCTGCGGGCACCTCCGCGTCCAGCGGCACACCGGGCACGGGTACGCCGGGCACGGCCGGGGCCAAGGCGGGCGCCGCGGCCGGACCGGGCGGCGCGCCGCCCAGGCAACGGCGGTCGGCGGGGCGGTCGTTGCCGATCCTGGTCGCCGCGGGCGTCGTCGTGGCGCTCGCGGGCGCGTTGCAGTACGCCGTGACCTCCGCGCACCACGGCTCCGCGCCCACCGCCCAGGCCAGTGACGTCGCATCGGGCAACGACGCCGCCCCGCAGACGCTGCCGGTCGGCGCCCCCACCACCACCGCGCACAGCGCCAAGCCCCCCGCGCACGCCTCCGACAAGGCGTCCGCGCACCCCCACGCCACCGCGACCACGCCCGCCGGCGCCCCCGCGACGACCGCGCCGAAGGCCGAGGCCACCGCCAAGGCCAAGGCCACGGCGACGCCCACGGCGAAGAAGACGACGTCGGCCGCCGACCTGCGGGCACGGGCGAACGCCGCGTCCAGCGCGTCCCAGGTGCTGCTCTTCAACGTGACCACCGGCCTGTGCGCCGACGTCCCCGGCTACGGCAACGGCACCAGCGACGGCCCGGTCAACCAGTACGACTGCGACGGCACCTCCGGCGACAACCAGCTCTGGGACCTCCAGGTGGCGTACAAGACCGGCGGCCCGGGCGGCGCGAGCCTGTTCGTGATCGTGAACCACAAGGACGGGCTCTGCATGGACCTGCCCAACTACGGTGCCGAGCCGGCCGGCACGCAGATCGAGGAGTACCCCTGCAACCGGACGAAGAACGACAACCAGCTGTGGTGGCTGGACCCCCGCCCGGACGGCACCTACTGGATACGTGACTACGCCAGCGGCCTGTGCGTCGATGTGCCCGGCGTCGGCACCGGCCGCGAGGACGCCCGGCTGGAGCAGTACGGGTGCAGCACGAACACCAAGGACGACTTCCGCTGGCGCCTGAAGTGAGCGGCCCCCGCGGGCGGGCGGGGGCCCGGGCCCGCGGGCGCAGGAGCTGACGAACGGCCGCCCGCCCGGCGGCCGTTCCCGCCCACTCCCATCCCGCTCACTCCCAGCCGGCCGGTCCCGAGCAGCGCGCCGGCCAGCTGCGCACCCGGCCCTTGCTGCCGGACGGCACACCCTCGTCCAGCGCCTCGGCGAGCGCGCGCAGCGCGGCCCGGTCCAGCTCCGGCGCCGAACCGGAGGCGGGCCCCGACGCGTCCCGCAGCAGCACCACGTCCGAGCCGCGCACCTCGCGCACCCCGAGCACCCGGAAGGTGGTGCCCGGGGCGAAGAGCACCTCGTCCGCGCCTTCCCCCTCGCCGCCGCGGGAGCGCTCCAGGTGCACCCGCCGGCCGCTCTCCGACCAGATCGCGTACCGGGTCGTCTCCGACGGGCCCCGCAGGTTGACCGTCAGCGCGCTGACCGGGCCGGGCGCGCGCAACTGCCGGCCCGCGGCCGTCCGCTCCGGCGCCAGCGCGTCACCGCTGCGGAACACCGGCCCCTCGTACGGCCGCATGCGCCCCAGCCCCGACGCGAGGCAGGCGGCGTAGGGCAGCACGCCCCGGTCGCCCGCGCGCAGGGCGGCCGTCAGCGCCTGGTGGCCGAGCGGGCCGTCCGACGTGGTCAGGTAGAGGTGGACGGCCAGCACGTCCACGGGGTTCGGCGCCCACTCGGCCATCTCCCCGGTGAGCGCGGGGCCGAGCATCCGCTCGACCGCCTTCTCCTGCTTGCGCCAGACCTCCGGCGGCACCATCTCCCGGAAGGCGTCCCGCTCGGCCGCGGAACTGCGGTGCCCCAGCCCGATCGAGCGCACCGGCCGCGGCATCGACGGCGGTACGAAGGCGGGCGGCTTCGTACCGCGCGCCTTGGCCGCGGGGCCGTCGGCGCCGAGGACGTCCTGCCCCGGCAGCGGCGGCATCTCAGGGGCCGCGGCGGCCGCCGGGCGGGGCTCCGGCCGCTCCGGCACGGCGGTCGCCGGCTGGACCGGCGCCGCGGGTACGGGAGCGGGCGCCGGTACGGGAGCGGGCTGGGCCGGCGGCGCCGGCACTGCGGTGCGGGCCGCCGCGGCGGCCGGCGCGGGCGCGGCGGTTCGCGGGCCGGGTGCCGCCGCGGCGGCCGGCGGCGGGGCGCCGAGCACGGGCGGGGGCGCGTCGTGCGGCGGGGCCGGTGCCTTGGGCGCCGCACCGCGCGCGGCGGCCGGCGGCAGGGACGTGCGGGCGACCGGCAGGCGCGGGGCCTGCTGCGGGGGCTTGGTCCGCAGCCGCTTGACGCCGAACTCCGTGAGCAGCCGGCTGAGTTCGCGGGCCTGCTCGGTGCCGCAGTCGCCGTACAGGTGGAGCACGGCGCGTTCGCGCACCTCGGGGCTGAGCGCGGCCAGGAGGGTGCGCAGGGCGGGCAGCGCCTCCGGGCCGATCGGCCGGCCCGGGGTGCCCATCTCGATCGCGGGCGCGTCGGCGTCCACCGGGCGCTCGGCGAGCGCGGGCGCGCTGCCGCTGACCCGGGTGACCCGCAGCCCGGCCCGGGTCACCGCGACCTGCCAGGAGTCCGACAGCCGCAGCACCCCGGTGCGCGCGGTGCCGATGCCCCGCAGCGGGGGCTGCCAGCGCAGCAGCAGGGGCGGCCGGGGCGGGCCGTCGCCGCGCGGGCGGCACACGACCGCCTCGACGAAGGGCCGCCACGCGGGCGTGCCGTCCCGGCCGATCAGCACGGTGCGCACCTGGTGGGTGTCGCCGTCGGGGGTCAGGTTGTCGGTCATCAGGGGCGCGCCGGTCAGCACCTCCACGTCGACGGCGAAGGTGTCGGCGGCCAGTTGCGCGGCCTGGAGCAGGTCGCTGTTGCCGCCCGGCGCGAGCCGCACCGCCGGGCGCAGCGGCGGCGGCAGCAGTGCCAGGGCGCCGACCACGTCATGGGCGGTCAGCTCCACCTCGTCGCCCGGCGCCCCCACCAGCACCACCGGCCGGTCCGGACCGACCGGCACCGCGAACGCCAGGTCGCCCGGCAGCGGCGGCGGCGCGTCCAGCGGGCGTACGGCCAGCCCGGCCGGAATCCGGTGCACCACGGTCTCCCCGGTCACGCTCCCGGCCAGCCGGTCCAGCTCCGCCTGCCAGGACGGCGCCGGCAACTGCCGCCCCATCGACCGCGGTTCGCTCCCGGGGGCGAACCGCCACCAGCCGCGGCCGGGGTCCGCGGCGCCCTCGCCGGGCTCGGCCGGGCGGCCCGGCACGAACAGCGACCCGCCCGGGACCAGCAGCGCCGCGCCGTCCGGCGCGATCACCCGTACACCCCACCGCTCGACGATCCGGCGCGCCACGGCCGGCCGGCCCCCGCGCGCCACCGCGGCGTACGACAGCACCAGCAGCACTTCGTGGAAGGAGCCGGGCCGCTGGCCGTCGAGCACCTCCTCCAGGCCCGTCCAGGCCCGGTCGCTCTCGGTGCCGACCACGATGGTGATCGTGGTGCCGTCCTGCACGGCCATGGCGTAGCCGAGTTCGGCCACCGACATCGGGTCGAGGGCGGGCTCGCCCGCGGTACGCACCACGTGGACGCCGTCGATCTCCTCGACATGGATGGCATCCGGGTCCACCGCGTCCGCCCCGCCTGCCGCGCCGGGACCGCTACCGGGTGCCGCGCCCGCCCCGGCCCGCTCTCCCCGGCCCTCGTCCGCCCCCCGGCCCGAGCGTGCGCCGATCCACCGTCTCACCAACCGTCACCGCATCCTGCTCGCCGACATGTACCCATTACCCGACCATCACGTGATTTCCGCACAGTAACGCAGCCGGGTGACATCCTGCCGCCACCCAGGCCACACCCGCCGCAACAGCCGGGTACCCCTCACCGTCACCGGTCACCCCCCGTCGGGTCCCTCGGCGGCGCCGGGCGGTCGGTCTCCCGCGTGCTTCAGCACCACGAACCCGGCCTCCCCCTGGAGGTGTTGGCGGCGGGCGCTTTGCCGCGCCGGCCGGCGTCGTCCAGTGTGCCGTACGCGGTGCCGCCGGCGCGCATCCCGCCGAGCAGCGCGCCCGTGGGGGCGGGTCGCACCGGTCGGCCGGGCGGCAGCGCCGCCGTGACCGGCCGTGTTCCGTGCAAGCGTGCCATTCCTCCCCCTCACGCCTCGGCAGCGGGTGCACCGGGCCCGCAGCCGTCCCCCCGGTCCGGCGCTGTGCCCGTCGCGGGATGATCCTACCAACGCGGGCCCGGGCGGCTGCCGGACAACTGGCGCTGCGCGACCGGCCGTTGGCTGCGCCGGCACGCAGGCCCGCCGCTGGTCAGGCGGCGCTCGCCGGCATGCGGCGCCTCACGCGTCGGGAGCGGCGGCCGGCGGCGGCAGGTGGAGCCCGTGCGCGGCGGTGCCCAGCACCCGGCGCGCCACCTCGGCCTCGGACGCCGGCCCGAACACGGCGTCGTCCGCGGCCGTACGGGGCCGCGCCCGCCCGGCCGCCGCGCGCTCGGCTCCCGCAGTGACCAGGTCCATGGTGATCGCCGCCGCCGCGGCGACTCCCGCGGCCGCGGCCGCCGCGACGTTCGCGACCAGGTCGCTGACGTTGCCCGCCGCCCAGATCCCGGGCACACCGGTGAACCCGGCGGCGTCGACGGCGAGTTGGCGTCCCACGCCCATCGGGTGGTCCCGCAGCGCAAGGCCCAGGCCGTCCAGGAACGACGCCCGCGCCGCGAGGTAGGGCATGACCGCCAGATGGCGCACCGGCACCACCGGGCCCGAGGCGAGCCGCACCCCCGACAGGCGGTCCTCCCCGTCGATCCGCAGCCCCGCCACGGGGCCGTCGACCACCGCGACGCCGAGCCCGGCCAACTGCTCCCACTGCGCGTCGGACAGTTCGGTACCCGGGTCCCGGAACAGCGTGACGTCGTCCGACACCTGGCGGAACATCAGCGCCTGGTGGAAGGCGCCCAGCACGCCGATCGCGGTGTCGCGGACCTCCCAGCCGTGGCAGTACACGCAGTGGTGGACGTCACGGCCCCACCGCTCGGCCAGCCCCGGCACGTCCGGGAGTTCGTCGACCAGCCCGGTGGCCACCAGCAGCCGCCGCGCCCGCACCCGCGCGCCCTCGGCCCGGACGTCGAATCCGTCGCCGTCGCGCACGATCCGCGTCACCCGGCCCGCGACGACCCGGCCGCCGTACGAGGCGACCTCCGCGCGGCCGGTGCGCAGCAGCTCCAGCGGGGAGACCCCCTCGCGGCCGAGCAGGCCGTGCACGCCGGTCCGCTCGGCCGGGGCGTTGCGCGGCTCGCCGGAGTCGACCACCAGGACCGACCGGCGCACCCGGGCGAGGGTCAGTGCCGCCGACAGGCCGGCCGCGCCGCCGCCGACCACCACCACGTCCCAGCCGGTGCCGTCGACGCCGGCCACCTCTGCCATCCGTTCTTCGCTCATGCGCCCACCGTCCGCCCGCCGCGGCGCCAGGGGCAAAGGTGCGTGCCGAAACGGCAAAAATGCGCCGAGGGGTGCCGCCCGCCGCGCGCCCGTACGGACGCCGCCGGTGCCGGGCGCGCGGGTCAGGGCGCGGGCGGCGCCCCGAACCGGGCGAGGCAGTGCCAGACCTTCTTCAGGTCCTGCGGGTCGTGCTCGCCGCTCGCGGCCGCCGCCGCGATGACCGACGGGTCCAGCCGCCCGCCGACCGCGATCCGCGCGCCCAGCGCCACGAACCGCGGCCCCCGGAAGTCCGGGTGGCGCCGCAGCTCCGCCACCGTCAGCCGGAAGCCGGCGTGCCACTGAAGCGGGCACGGCAGCGCCCGGGCCAGCTCCTCCACCTCGGTGCCCCGGTAGCAGGAGTCCAGCACCAGCGCCTCGACGTCCCGCGCCAGTAGCACCGGGCCGTGCACGTGCGCCTCCACGTAGTCGTCGAGGGCGTCCCGGCGGTCCGCCGCGGCCAGCGCCACCAGCGCCATCCGCTCCGCGACCCCGAAGTCCGCGGGGTCGGTGGAGCTGTCGGGGTAGCAGAACGTGGCGCGCGCCAGGGCGCCTGCGGACAGCCGGAAGTGCGCCGAGCCGAAGCGCGGGGCGCCGCCGGTGGTGCGCCCGCGGAAGTCCAGCGCGCCGTACACCGGCCGCTGTTCGTTCGGCGCCTCGTCGTACGCCCCGCCGAAGATCCGGCTCTCCCAGTGCCAGCGGTCACCGCCCGGGTACGCGGTGAGGCCGCCGTTGCCGGTGCCCGTGGCGAACTGCGAGCGGTAGACCCCGTCGGCGGCCAGCCCGGACAGGATGTGCCGGCCCTGGTGCACCCGGTCCGGGTGGAAGTTGAGCGTCACCCGCAGCCGCGGGTCGACCGGGCCGCCCGCCGAGCGCGCCGCGACGTGTCGCAGGGCCCGCTGCGCGGGCAGGTACGGCGGGTGGCTGGTCGTCATGCCGGTAGTGTGCCGGGGCGGTGCGGGCCGGACGCAACCGAATTCACCGCCCGCGCCCACCGCCGGGAGCGCCCCCGCCAGGGGCGCGGCATCTCTCGGCGGCCTGCTCCAGCGGCAGTTCGAGGTCGAGGGCGCGGCCCGGGCCGCAGCCCGTCCGCCCCCGCCGCACCGCCGCACCGCCGCGACCGTTCGCGCCCGGCCGTACGCCGCGGGAAACCAGGTGCGCGCGGCGGGCGGCTTCGCCAGACTCGCGGCCATGCCTGCGAAGATCACCCGCCTCAACCCCGACCGGCTCCACCCGACCCCCGGCTACCACCACGTCACCGTGGCCGAAGCCGGCCGCACCGCCTACCTCGCCGGGCAGTGCCCGCTCGCCCCCGACGGCTCACTGGTTGGCGCCGGCTCCCTGGACGCCCAGGTCGACCAGGTCGCCGCCAACGCGCTGACCGCGCTCGCGGCCGTCGGCGCCCGGCCCCAGGACGTCGTCCGGTCCGTCGTCTACGTGTGCGCCGAACAGGCCGACGCCCTCGGCGCCGCCTGGCGGCGCCTGACCGCTTCCGCGCTCGGCCCGGCGTTCACCACCGCGAGCACCCTCCTCGGCGTCACCCGCCTCGGCTTCGCCGGACAACTGGTCGAGGTCGACCTGACCGCCGCGCTCCCCTGACCCCTGGGTGCCCCCGGCACGGCCCGGGCGCGCTCCTGGTGGGAGCGCGCCCGGGGGGTTGGAGGAGGGGAAGGGCTACTTCGCGAAGGTGAGGGCGAAGAGGTGGACCGTGCCGGACGCGGAGGTGACCGGCAGGGTGACGGAGGCGACGGTCTTGGCGGCGTCTATGGGGACCTTGACCGAGAAGACGTACGCCTTCACGGTGTCCTTGCCGCCGCTGCCGGTGTCGCGGTAGTCGGTGGTGACGGCGGTGGTGTCGCCGGCGACCGGCTTGGTGCCGCCGCCGTTGAGGGTCCAGTCGGAGAAGGCGACCGACGCCTTCGTGGTGCTGCCGTCGGTGTAGGTGACCGTCAGGTCGCCGGGCACGCCGCTGCCGTCGGTGGGGGCGTTGGCGGCCGCGCCGAGCAGCCCGAGGTAGGCGCCCTGCGTGCCGGCCGGCTCCGGCAGGGTCTGGCCGGCCACCTCCAGGTTGTCCGGCTGCCCTGAGGTGATGGTCGGCCAGGTGTAGTCGAGCCCGTCGGCGCTGACCGTCGAGCCGCTGGTCACCCCGTTCGCGGCGAGCGCGTCCTGCGAGTACGCCCAGCCGCCGTCGTCGAACCCGCCGGAGAAGTGCGTGCCGTCGGGGTAGACGCCCTCGTTCGTCTCGTAGGGCCACAGCTCCCCGGGCGCCGCGACCGACACCCGCAGGGACGCGCTCGTCAGGGCCGCGCCGCTGCCGTGGTCGGTCACCGCGAACGCCACGGCGTAGGTGCCTTCCTTGTCACCCGCGCTCACCGCGACCTTCGCCTGCGCGCTGCCGCCCGCCGGCACCGTGACGGTGCCCGAGGACGCGCCGAGAGTGACACCCGAGGGCGCGGAGGCACTCCAGTCGGCGGTGACCGCCTTGTCGCCGAGGTTGGTCAGCTGGAGGGTGGCGTCACCCGACCCGCCCGGCGCGACGATCAGCCCGTCGCTGCTCGGCCCGGTCGCCGCCAGCACCCGGCCGCCGCCGGTGGTGTCGGACGGCGGGACGTCGGCGGCCGACGCGCCCCAGGAGGTGTTCGCCTTGGTGCCCAGCGTGTAGTCCAGGGTGCCGGCCTGCGCGAACTGCCCGAAGGTCAGCCACGACTTCTGCCACGCCTTGCCCTTGACGTCCAGCGACTGCACGTACGGCGCGTCGGTCGCGGCCTTGGGCGCGTCGATCGTGACCTGCCGGCCGCCGACGGTGACCTTCGCGACGGGGAAGACCGGGCTGCCCAGCACCAGCGTGTCGGTGCCCGGCGTCTCCGGGTACATCCCCAGCGACGACCACACGTACCAGGAACTCATCGCGCCCAGGTCGTCGTTGCCGAACGACCCGACCGGCGCGTTGAAGTAGAGGTCCTGCTGCGCGGTGCGCACGGCCGCCTGCGTCTTCCACGGCTGGCCCAGGTAGTTGTACTCCCAGGGGATCTCCAGGCTCGGCTCGTTGCTCAGATCGGCGTTGGTGCCCGACGGGTTCGCGATGTCGCTGAGCAGGCTGTCCAGGTACGACCCGTACGCCGCGGTGCCGCCGCGCGCGGTGGCCAGCTGCTCGATGTTGAACGGCACCATCGGGGTGTACTGCGCCGAGGTGCCCTCCACGAACCCGTTCGAGGTGCCCGGGGTGAAGCCGCCGGCGAACTGCCCGTCGGAGTTCTTCGCCTGGAGGTAGCCGGTCTGCGGGTTGAAGACGTTCATCCAGTCCTGCGCCCGGGTGGCGAACTTCGTGTAGTCCGCGGTCTTGCCCAGCGACTTGGCGAACGACGCGAGCGCGTAGTCCGCGCTGTCGTACTCCAGCTGGGTCGAGACCGGGCCGTAGAAGTTGCAGCAGGAGTACGTGCCGTCCAGCGGCAGGTAGCCCTTCGCGTCCCGCACCGCCTCGCCGGGGCGGTCCTGGTTGGGCACGGTCGCCTCGTGCTCCATCGCCGACAGCGCGTGCGCGGTGTCGAAGTTGCGCACCCCGAAGGCGTAGGCGTCGGCGATGATCGAGGTGCCCGGGTCGCCGACCATGACGTAGCTCTCGCCGTTGTTCGACGCCCACTTGGGCAGCAGACCGGTCTGGTCGTAGCCGTTGAGCATCGAGGTGACGATGTCACCGGTCTGCTGGGGGGCGACCATCGCCATCAGCTGCGTCTGGGAGCGGTAGGTGTCCCAGCCGGAGTAGTTGGCGTACTGCGCCTGCTGGCCCTTGGCGAGGGCGTGGACCTGGTCGTCCATGCCCATGTACTGGCCGTTGTCGTCGGAGAAGACGTTCGGGTGCAGCAGCGCGTGGTAGAGCGCGGTGTAGAACTGCACCTGCTGGTCGTGGGTGCCGCCGCCGATCCGCACCTTGTCCAGGACCTTGTTCCACGCGGTGTGGTTGGCCTGCCGCATGGCGTCGAAGTTCCAGCCCTTGACCTCGGATTTGAGGTTGGAGGCGGCGTTGTCGTCGCTGGTGTAGGAGATGCCGACGGCCGCGGTCACGGTGGCGGCGCGCGCGGTGTCGAAAGTGAGGTACATGCCGTTGGCGCCGGTCACGGGGGCGTCCGCGGCGGAGGCGGCGGAGGTGGCGCCCTTGGTCGACGCCGTGCCCTTCGCGGCGGACGAGGAGGTGGCGCTGCCGCTGGGGTGGACCTTGGGCGCGGTGGTGCCCGGCACCGTGAAGTGCTGCTCGTGCAGCGGCGTGTTCGCGTGGGTGGCGAGCTTCTGCTCCGGCCGCCCCTCGCTCAGCTTCGTGGCGTCGGCGTTGATGGTGCTGCCCACCCAGGTGCCGCTGGCGGTGAACGGGTGGTCGAAGGTGATGTCGAAGTGCAGCGTGTAGCGGTTGGCGGCGCCGCAGAAGTGGCCGCTGTCGACCGATCCGCTCACCTCGTGGTCGCTGACCACCTTCACCCGGGTGCCGTCCACCTGCGAGGCGCCGCTGCTCAGCTTCAGCAGCAGGTTCGACTGGGTCGAGCCGGCCGGGAAGGTGAAGCGGCCCAGACCCGCGCGCGTGGTGTCCGTCAGCTCGGTCTTGATCCCGCTCGCGTCGGTGACGCCGTAGTAGCCGACGCCGGTCTGCTCGTCGTCGTGGCTGAACTGGGCCGAGGTGTTCGACAGGTTGCCCGACAGGGCGCCGGTGACCGGCAGGATCGGTACGTCGCCGGCGACGTCGCAGCCGGGGCCGGAGACGTGCGTCAGGCTGTAGCCCGAGATCTTGCTGTCCTTGTACTCGTAGCCGCCGCCCTGCGTCCGGTCGGGCGTGGTGTCCGGGCTCCACTGCATCATGCCGAACGGCGTGTCCGGGCCGGGGAAGGTGTTGACCGCGCCCGAGGTGCCGATCAGCGGGTTGATCAACGCCGCCGGGTCCGCGACGAGTTGCGGACCGGACGCCGCCTGGGCGCCGGCCAGGGACTGGAACGGGAGCGCCGCGATGCCCAGGAGGGACACCACGGCGAGGCGATGACGGAATCTGCTGGTGAAACGGGGCCCGTCGGGGCGCCGTCGTCTGACCATCGGTTGCCTCCGCGATACGTGCGTCACACAGGGGTGTGCCAGGGACTGGCGTCCTCGATCGACAGCGGCGTCGTGGGTCCGACAAACTGACAACGTTGCCAATCTGCACGAGGCACGAGTAGAGCGCGGACCCTGATGGCCTGTCAATGACCTCGCGCCGATCTTCACTTGCGTCGCTCACACCACCCGCGCCTCCCCGGGGGCGCTCGCCCGGGGAGCGGGCGGCGGCCGCCGGCAGCCGCGCCCGCGCGTCGACGGCCGGCCGGGCGGCCGCATGGTGCGGTGGGCCGATCATGAAGCCCAGCTTCGGGCGGGCTTAAGAAACCGTCGATGGACCCGGCGCCGGGTCGGGGGAACAGTGGGAGCGCCACCGCGGCCGCGCCGCGCCGATGGCGCCCCCGCAACCTTTTTTGAGGCTCAGGAGTCCGCCGTGAAAGCACTGGTCAAAGCAAAGGCGGAGCCCGGTCTGTGGCTCACGGACGTGCCCGAGCCCGTGCTCGGCGCGGGCGAGGTGCTGATCAGGGTGCTGCGCACCGGCATCTGCGGCACCGACCTGCACATCCGCGCGTACGACGGGTGGGCGCGGCAGGCGGTGCGCACCCCGCTGGTGCTCGGCCACGAGTTCGTCGGGGACGTCGTCGAGGTGGCGCCGGGGGTGAGCGGCATCGCCCCGGGCGACCGGGTCAGCGGCGAAGGGCACCTGGTGTGCGGCACCTGCCGCAACTGCCTGGCCGGGCGGCGGCACCTGTGCCGCTCCACCGTGGGCCTGGGCATCGGCCGGGACGGCGCCTTCGCCGAGTACGTCACGCTGCCGGCGGCCAACGTCTGGGTGCACCGCACCCCGGTGGACCCCGATGTCGCCGCGATCTTCGACCCGTTCGGCAACGCGGTGCACACCGCGCTGTCCTTCCCGCTGGTCGGCGAGGACGTGCTGATCACCGGCGCCGGCCCGATCGGCATCATGGCCGCGGCCGTCGCCCGGCACGCCGGGGCCCGCCACGTGGTCATCACCGACGTCAGCCCCTACCGGCTGGAACTGGCCCGGCAGGTCGGGGTGAGCCTGGCGGTGGACGTGCGCACCTCCAGCGTGGAGGAGGGGCAGCGCGCCCTCGGGCTGCGCGAGGGCTTCGACGTGGGCCTGGAGATGTCCGGCCGCCCCGAGGCGCTGCGGACGATGGTGGCGAACATGACGCACGGCGGCAAGATCGCCCTGCTCGGCCTGCCCACCGAGCAGTTCCCGGTCGACTTCGCCCGCATCGTCACCTCGATGATCACCCTCAAGGGGATCTACGGGCGGGAGATGTACGAGACCTGGTACGCGATGTCCGTGCTGCTGGAGGGTGGCCTCGACCTCGGCCCGGTGATCACCGGCCGCTACCCGTACCAGGACTTCGACGAGGCGTTCGACGAGGCGGCGAGCGGCCGCTGCGGCAAGGTCATCCTCGACTGGACCGCCTGACCCCTCGATACACCCGTTCCCTTACGCCTGTTGCCGTACGTCCGTTGCGGCGCGCCCGTTCTCTTACACCTGTTGCCTTACGTCCGCTGCCGTACGCCCCGAGGAGACCCCGTGTTCGACTCCGTCCGCGCCGACCTGCGCGCCACCCTCGACGAGATCCGCGCCGCGGGCCTGCACAAGCCCGAGCGCGTCATCGGCACCCCGCAGAGCGCCACGGTCGACGTCACCGCCGGCGGCCGCCCGGGCGAGGTGCTCAACTTCTGCGCCAACAACTACCTGGGCCTGGCCGACCACCCCGACGTGGTGGCCGCCGCCAAGGACGCCCTGGACCGCTGGGGCTACGGCATGGCCTCCGTCCGCTTCATCTGCGGCACCCAGGAGGTGCACAAGGAGCTGGAGGCACGGCTGTCGCAGTTCCTCGGCGCCGAGGACACGATCCTGTACAGCTCCTGCTTCGACGCCAACGGCGGCGTCTTCGAGACGCTGCTCGACGAGCACGACGCGGTGATCTCCGACGCCCTCAACCACGCCAGCATCATCGACGGCATCCGGCTGTCCAAGGCCCGCCGGCTGCGCTACGCCAACCGCGACATGGCCGAGCTGGAGCAGCGGCTGAAGGAGGCCGACGGCGCGCGCCGCAAACTCATCGTCACCGACGGCGTGTTCTCCATGGACGGCTACGTGGCGCCGCTGGACGAGATCTGCGACCTCGCCGACCGCTACGGCGCGATGGTCATGGTCGACGACTCGCACGCGGTCGGCTTCGTCGGCCCCGGCGGCCGCGGCACCCCCGAACTGCACGGCGTCACCGACCGGATCGACATCCTCACCGGCACCCTCGGCAAGGCGCTCGGCGGCGCCTCCGGCGGCTATGTCGCCGCCCGCGCCGAGATCGTGGCGCTGCTGCGCCAGCGCTCCCGCCCCTACCTGTTCTCCAACTCCCTCGCCCCGGTCATCGCGGCGGCCTCCCTGAAGGTGCTCGACCTGCTCCAGGACGACTCGCCGACCGGCCCCGGGCCCCGGCTGCGGGCCCGGCTCCAGGAGAACACCGCGCTGTTCCGGGCCCGGATGACCCAGGAGGGCTTCGACCTCGCGCCCGGCGACCACCCGATCGTGCCGGTCATGATCGGCGACGCCGAGCGCGCCGGACAGCTCGCCGACCTGCTCCTGGAGCACTCCGTCTACGCGATCGGGTTCTCCTACCCCGTGGTGCCGCACGGCAGGGCCCGGATCAGGGTGCAGCTGTCCGCGGCGCACTCCGCGCAGGACGTCGAGCGCGCGGTCACCGCGTTCGTGGCCGCCCGGGCGGCCCTGGCAGGATGACCAGGTGATCGACACGCGCCGACTGCGTACCCTGCGGGCCGTGGCGGACCACCGTACGGTGACCGCCGCGGCCGCCGCGCTGTACCTGACGCCCTCGGCGGTCTCCCAGCAGCTCGCGGCGCTGGAGGCCGAGGTCGGCCACCAACTGCTGGTGCGCGACGGGCGCGGGGTCCGGCTGACCGCGGCGGGGGAGATCCTCGTCACGCACAGCAGCACCGTCCTGGCCCAGCTGGAGCGGGCCGAGGCCGAACTCGCCGCCTACGCCGGCGGCGCGGCCGGCACCGTCACCGTGGCGTCCTTCGCCACCGGCATCGCCACCGTGCTCGCCGGGGCGATGGCCGCGCTGGCCGGCTCGTCGCCGGGCATACGGGTCCGGGTGCGCGACGCGGAGGGCGACGAGAGCCTGGCGATGGTGCTGGACGGCCACGCAGACGCGGCGGTCGCCGTGGAGTACCGCGGCGCGCCCCGCGACGACGACCGGCGGCTGTCCCGGGTCGCGCTGTACGCGGAGCCCTTCGACGCGGTGCTGCCGCGCGGCCACCGCCTCGGCGGCTGCGAACGGGTCCGGGTGGAGGACCTCGCCGACGAGAACTGGGTCAGCCCCTACCCGGGCAACCCCTGCCACGACGTGGTCACCCTCGCCTGCGAACTGGCCGGCTTCCAGCCGCGCGTGGCGCACTCCTCCGACGACTTCCGGGCGGTGGCCGCCCTGGTCGGCGTCGGCGCCGGGGTCGCCCTGGTGCCGCGCTCCGCGCTGCGCGGCGTCCACCTGCCCGAGGTCCAGGTCCGCCCGGTCGCCGGCAGCCCCGCCACCCGGCGCGTCTTCGCCGCCGTACGCCGCGGCGCCGAGGACCACCCCCTGATCCGCCCGGTGCTGGCCGCCCTGCGCGAAGCCGCCACCCACCTGCGCCCCGACCCCGCCTGACCGCCTGCCCCTGGACCGTGTCCGACCGATCCCGCCCCCATGGCCAGGGGGCATGGGGGTGCCCCCATCCGGCGGGGCCTGGCACACGCGCTCTCCCCTTGCCTTCGGCGGGAGGGGCCCCAGCGTTGCCGGTCGTCGGCGCGGCCCGCTGCGCTCTGTTCCCCCCGGGGCTTCGCCTGGGAGGGACCCCCACCCTCCGCCTTGCGATCGGGGGCACCTCCCGTGCCGGAGGCCATGGTGGAGCACAGGCCCCATCGCCCCGCCTCTTGGGCTGGACGACGTTGTGTGTCACACGGCTTAGGCTCACGGGATGGGGATCGCATACGAGTGGCGCGGGCAGTTCGGCAACGGCGAGGTCGAGGCGCTGCACGCGGCCGGTTTCGGGCACGAGGCAGGGGCGACGGACTGGTGGGGGCGGGTGTGCGGGCACAGCCTGGGGTGGGTGTGCGCGCGGGAGGCGGGGGAGCTGGTGGGGTTCGTGAACGTGGTCTGGGACGGCGGGGAGCACGCGTTCGTGCTCGACACGGTCGTGGCGCCGGGCCGGCAGCGGACGGGGGTCGGGGCGGGGCTGGTCGAGGAGGCGGTCCGGCGGGCGCGCGGGGCGGGGTGCGGGTGGCTGCACGTGGACTTCGAGGAGCGGTTGGCGCCGTTCTACCTCGGGTCCTGCGGCTTCACCCCCACGGCCGCGGGCCTGATCGCGCTGTGAGCGGTCCTCGCCGCCGCGGCGGCGAGGGCCCTGCGGGCCGCGCCTACGGCAGCAGTTGCCGAGGTACGAAGCCCTCGTCGGCCAGGCGCTCCCACAGCTCGGCGGGGATCGGCAGCCGCGCCGCCCCGGCGTTCGCGGCGACCTCCGCGGCCGAGCGGCAGCCGACGACGACCGAGGTCACCGCCGGGTGCAGGTAGGGGAACTGCACGGCCGCCGCGGGCAGCGGCACCCCGAAGTCCGCGCAGATCTCCTGGCAGCGCCGGGCGCGAACCAGCTCCCGCGCCGGCACCGGCCGGTAGTTGAACATCGCGCCGTCCGAGGGGTCGGCGAGCAGCCCGGTGTTGAAGACCCCGCCGACCACCACGGCGGTGCCCCGCTGCGCGCACAGCGGCAGCAGCGTGTCCATCGCGTCGTGGTCGAGCAGCGAGAACCGGCCCGCGATCAGCACCACGTCCACCTCGTAGCCGGCGACGTACTCCGCCAGCGGCGCGCAGTGGTTCATGCCGAACCCGATCGCCCTGACCAGGCCCTCGTCGCGCAGGCGGCGCACGGCCGCGTACGCTTCCGCGCGGACCTGCTCGGCGTAGTCGTCCGGGTCGTGCAGGTAGAGGATGTCGACGAAGGAACGGCCCAACCGCTCCAGGCTGGATTCCAGCGAGGCGCGGATGCCGCGCTCGGACCAGTCGGCGACCACGTCGGTGCCCGAGCCGTCGGCCCGCGGGCGCAGCAGCCAGCCGGTCTTGGTGGAGATCACCGGGTCGGCGACCCCGGCCGGGGCCAGCAGCCGGCCGAGCCGGTCCTCGGCCTGGCCGTGCCCGTAGCGCGGTGCGGTGTCGAAGTAGCCGATGCCCGCCTGAGCGGCGGCCCGGAGCGTGTCGGCCGCGTCCTGCTCGGTGACCTCCTCGAACAGCCCGCCCAGCGGGGCGGTGCCCAGGCCGAGCGGGGGCAGCGCGAACGGCAGCGAGGTACCGGCGCCGCGCGGGGCGGCCGCGGCGCTCACCGGGCCTCCTGCCAGGGGGAGGTACGGGCCGGCTCCGCGCCGCGCAGCGTCATCGCCAGCGTCAGCCGCACCTGGCTGCCGCCGGGCAGCGCCACCTTGACGTAGCGGCCCCGCACCGGCAGCGTGTCGCCGTCGTCGGCGCGCACCGAGTGCAGCACGTGCTCGGCGAACGAGCCCGCCTGCACCAGCAGCGTGCGCGGCGCCGTACCGGTGTTGACCAGCTCCACCACGGTGTGCTCCGGGCGGATGTCGCGCACCAGCGCCGCGACGTCCCGAGGCAGCCCGGGCCGCTGCTCCTCCGCGTCGTGGTAGCGCACGTGCAGCTGCGCGAGGCCGCCGTTGTAGAGCACCTGCGGGGAGCCGGTGGTCAGTTGCAGCAGCGCCTCGGTGACCACCGGGTTGAGGTTCTGCCAGTGGTGGATGCCCAGCGCGTCCGGTCCGACCGCCGGGTCCACGCTGTCGCCCTCGATCTGCGCCAGCCGCTGCGCGCACACCTGGAGCGCGCCGGCGAGCATCCGCTCGGGGAAGTCCGCGTTGCGCCCGCCGAGGAACTCGTGCCAGGGCTCCTCATGGCCGCACTCGTCCTTGGTGCGCTGGACGTGCACCTCCGCCCAGTCCCAGCGCGCGCCCGCCCGCAGCTGCTCGATCCGCGCCGCGTCCGCCGGGTCGCGGCTGAAGTGCCACAGCGCCAGCGGGAGTTGGGTGGGCATCACGGTGAAGTCGAACCAGCCCGAGTCGTTGTGCCGCTGCGGGACCATCAAGGTCCGCTCGCCCGGGATCGTGGCCAGGTGCGGCTGCCACCGCTTGCCCAGGGTGCCCATCTGGTCGGCGGTGCGCTGCTCGGCGTGGCGCAGCACCGCGTCCAGCGGGTTGCGGGCCAGCTCCAGGTAGGAGTCGTCGCCGGTCACCGCCACCGCGTTGACCGCGCCGACGATCGCGGCCGAGGCGACCGACGACAGCCCGTGCGGCCACGACCAGCCGTAGTGACCGCCGTACCAGCGGCCCTCCAGGTACGCGCCGACCTCGCCGTCGAGCCCGGCGTTGTCCGGGAGCACCTCGCGCCCGGCCAGCCGCTCCCGCCAGGCTCCGGCGTACTCCGCGACCCAGTCGGCGTACCGCCGCCCGCCGCCCAGCAGCCAGGCGTTGGTGGCCAGCGTGGTGGAGGCGAGGTTGACCAGGGTGTCGCCGCGGCCCATCCGGTCCCACATCACCCGCCCGTAGGCGCGGGCCCGCGCGGGGTCCGCGGCCAGCTCGTCGAAGGAGGACACCCCCGTGCCCCAGTCCAGCGGCAGGCCGTACGGGCGCAGCGCCAGGCTCCACGGGAAGTACACGTCGTGGTCGCTGAAGCCCGGGCGCGGGCCGCCCGCGCCGTTGTGCGGCGCCCCGATCACCCGGTGCACCGGGTCGTAGTTGGGGCCGCCGGGCAGGTAGACGTCGGCGAAGCGGCAGGCCAGCTCGCGCAGTTCGGCGTCACCGGGGTCGGCCAGGCACAGGCCGTAGAAGAGCAGCATGCCCTCGCCCTGGTGGAACCAGTCGTAGCCGCGCTCCAGGCCTCCGGTGACCAGGCCCATCTCGGTGAGCTGCGCGGTCACCCCGCGCCAGTGCCGCCGTGCGGCGGCCAGCAGGTCGGTGCTGCCGCCGAGCAGGTACAGCGTCGGCCAGTTGAAGAACGGCTCGTAGAAGTCGTCCACGCCGTCCCGGTCGTCCAGGCCCTCGCCGAGCGAGTCGCGGAAGACCAGGCGGCCGTCGCCCTCGGTGTAGCGGTCGGCGAAGACCCGCCACGCCTTGTCCTGCACGGCGAACAGCTCCCGCTCCAGCGCGGCCCACCGGGGGACCTCGGTGACGCGGCGGGTGGCGGTCAGCTCCGGTTGGCGCGCGGCGCCGGGTACGGTCATCGGCCCGCCGCCCGCGCGGCCGGCCCGCCGTCGATTGCTTCAACCCCGAGCATCGGGTACACCCGACCTCCCATAATCGTTCATCGATAGCCGATTTCTAGACTTCATTGCGGGGGCTGCCGTGTCAAGAGCCGCCGCGGCACCGCGAAGACCGCCTCGGGGGCTGCCACCGTCGGCCGCCGGCAGCGCCGCCCACCCGCCTGACCAGGGAGCACACCATGATCGACAGCCACGCCCACCTGTGGGACCCGCGCCGCGGCTTCCCCTGGATACGGCCGGACTCCCCGCACCACCGGCCCTTCACCGCCGACGACCTGGCCGCCTCCGCCGTCGGCACCGGTGTGCGGGGCACCGTGCTGGTCGAGGCGTCCCGCGGCGACGCGGGGGAGACCGACGCCCTGCGCGCCCTGCGCACCGCCCGCCCGGACCTGGTCGCCGGCTACGTCGGCAACCTCCATGTGCACGGCGGCGCCGGCCCCGAGCGCTTCCGCGCCCTGCTGGGGGAGTGGGGCGCGAGCGGCCCGGGCGGCATGCGGATGGGCGGCCGGAGCTGGGCGGACACCCCGCCGCAGGCCCGCGCCCTCCTCCCGGTGCTCGCCGAGGCCGGCGTCGTGCTCGAACTCAACCTGGGCGAGCGGGCGCTGCGCACCGCCGCCGAGGCGGCCGCGCGCCACCCCGGGCTCGCCGTGGTCGTCGACCACCTCGGCAACCCGCCGCACCTCGACGCCGACCCGGGGCCGTGGTACGAGGACCTGGCGTACGCCGCCGCGCACCCGGGCGTGCACGTCAAGATCTCCGGCCTGCTCACCCAGCAGCACGGCGTGCCCGCCGACCGCGTCTCCCGCCTGGTCCGGCAGGTCGTCGACGCCGTCGGCCCGGCGCGCTGCCTGGCCGGCTCGGACTGGCCGATCTGCCTGCCGCGCGGCACCCGGCAGGAGTCGCTGGCCGCCGCCCGCGCCGGGCTGGCCCACCTGCCCGCCCGGGAGCGGCGCGAGGTGCTGCACGGCACCGCCGTACGCGTGTACGGGCTGGGCGGTTGACAGTGTCCGGCGCCCCTGATTCGATTTGACTGATCGATAGGCGATAGATGAACACCCCGGCGCCCTTCCACCGCGCGCATGGTGCGGCGAGGGCCGATCGCTCCGGGGTGTCACAGCGGTTACGCGGCAGTGGGCGGTTTTCCATCGATAGACGATGAAAACGCGTACCCTGGACGGACCCGCCCCCACGAAGCAGGATTGGGAATCATGGCATCGAACCCGTCGGCTGAGTTCGTCTCCACGCTGGCCACCAACAAGGACCGGTTCCGCAAGACCCTGATCTCCGACCAGGTCTACGGGCTGCTCCGCCAGTCCATCGTCGACGGCGAACTCGGGCCGAACGACCGGGTGGTCGAGTCCGAGATCGCCCGCAGACTCGGGGTCAGCCAGGCGCCGGTGCGCGAGGCGGTCAAGCAGCTGGCCCGGGAGGGCCTGCTGATGCACGTGCCGCGCCGCGGCCACTTCGTCGTCGAGATCTCCTCGCAGGACGCGGAGTACGCCCGCCAGGTCCGCGAACCGCTGGAGCGGCTCGCCGCGCGGCTCGCCACGCAGCACGTCACACCCGAGCAGCTCGCCGCGCTCGACGCCCTGGTCGAGCAGATGCACGCCGCTGTCGCCACCAATGACGTCAGCCGCTTCCGCGACGCCGACATCGAGTTCCACACGCTGATCAGCCAGAGCGCCGGAAACCCGTTCCTGGCCCGCATGTGGGAGGTCATCGAGCCCAGCCTGCGCACCCTGCGGGCCATCGCCGACCCGCTCTTCGAGGGCGACTGGCACGCGATGGCCGACGAGCACGGGCGGCTGGTGGGCCTGCTGCGCGCCGGCGACGCGGAGGCGGCCGCCGAGGCGTTCGCCGACCACGCCGCCGGGCGCGGCCCGGTCCCCGACGCCCGCGCGGCCAAGCAGCCCGCCAAGCCCGCGGGCGCCAAGTCCGGCAGGTCCGCGGCCAAGTCCCGCGCCTGAGCAGCACGTTCGGCCCCGGGGAGCACGCGCGCCCCGGGGCCGACGCATGCCCGCAGCCGCAGCCGCAGCCGCAGCCGCAGCCGCAGCCCGCAGCACGACCGTGCCCGGGCCGGAAGTGCGGCCCGGGCACGGTCGGTTCAGCCGCGCGACCTGCTAACGGCGCGCGCCCGCCGTCCACTTGGCCGCCCCGTACTGGTAGGCGCCCAGGCTCGGGACGGCGTCGGTCGAGCCGTCGTTGACGCCCGCCAGCGGGATCGCCGCGTTGCGGGCCGGCGAGGCGGCCGTCAGTTCGTAGTCGTGGTCGGCCGCGTCCACGAAGAGCGGGTCGGTCGTGGCGGTGTCGAGGTTGTTCGACATCACCAGCCCGCCGTCCGTGGCGCCGTCGGAGCCGGTGATCGGGCCGATGTTGTTGTAGATCTTCGTCCCGGTCGACTGGTCCGTGCCCTTGACGTACATCATCGTCATGCCGCCGGTGTTGTTGTACACGCCGTTGTTGTACGACCCGGAGCCCAGGCCGTTGAGCATCACCGTGCCCTGGAGGTTGTTCCAGCCGACGTTGTCGGCGATCACCAGGTCGCTCTGCCCGTTGTCGGCGTAGACGCCCGCGACCGCGAACGGGGTGACGCCCGGGGTCGGGGTGCCGTCGTGCAGCAGGTTGTGGTCCACCGAGGTGCCCATCATGTCCGCGCCGCAGCAGGTGTAGATGCCCGCGGTGTCCAGGCTCAGCCGGGCGTACTGCGAGATGTCGTTGTACGCGATCCGGTCCTTGCCGGCGGTCAGCCCGCTGGTGGTGCCCCACTGGAGGTTGATGCCGCTGCGGCCGACCCGGTAGATGGTGTTGTTCAGCACCGTCTGGGAGTTGCCCATCACGGCGATGCCCGCCGCGTAGGTGCCCATGTAGTCCACGTCGTGGATGATGTTGTCGGTCGCGGTGTTGTTCTGCCCGGCCAGCGCGATGCCGTTGCCGGCGCTCAGCGACAGGTCGCTGTTCACGATGGTGTTGTACGTGCCGTTGAGCACGATCCCGGTGTCACCGACCCCGCGGTCCACGCTGGACCCGCAGTCCGTGGCGCCCTGCGTGATGTCGGTGTAGTGCGACAGGTAGGTGCCGGTGAGCGTGTCCAGCGTGTCGTGGGTGCTGGTCGAGCCCGTGGTGATGGTGGACGCGAACAGGTTCAGGCCCACCACCGAGGTGTAGGACGCGTTCGTCAGGTCGAAGGCGCGCTGCCGGGCCTTCGCCTCCACCGTGTGCTGCGCGGGGCTGTCGGTGCTGTACAGGTACAGCCGGTGCGCGGCCGGGTCGTAGAACCACTCGCCGGGGTTGGCCAGTTCGCCGATCTTCCCGGACAGCGCGTAGCGGGTGTCGGTCGGCACCACCTTGTGCACGCACGGCGGCGCCGCGGACAGCGTCACCGAGCCGGTGTCCGAGGCGGCCACCGTGGAGGTCGCCGAGACGTACCAGTAGCCGGTCAGCGCCCGGCCGCCGTTCCAGTAGCCGGCCGGCCGGGTCAGCGCGGCGTCGTCGATGGTGGCGTCCGCGCTGCCGGCGCCGGCGTGCTCGATGGCCGGGTTCAGCAGGTCCAGGCCCGGGTAGGGCCACTGCGCCTCGATGTCCATCGCCTGGTCGGTGAAGACCTGCACCGTGGTCGGGTCGCTGCCCAGGTCCACGTCGGTGCTCCACACATGGCCCGCGGCGACCGCGTCGCTGAACAGCGAGTCCTGCGCGTAGGGGTCGCTCTGGGCGATGGCGGTGACATCCGCGCCCGTCACCTGGCTCCAGCCGCTCAGCGCGGAGGCCCCGCTGATCGTCACGTCGGCGCCGGGGGCCGCGCGGTAGGTGATCGGCAGGCCCGAGCTGCCCGAGTGCGCCGGGGTGACCGTCTCGCGGTAGGTGCCCGACTCGATCAGGCAGGTGTCGCCGGCGACCATCACGTCCGCGCACTTCTGGATGTGCTGGAACGCGGTGGCGGCGGCCAGCCCGTCGGCGGTGTCGCTGCCCGACGGCGCGACGTAGTAGGTCTGGCCGGTGGCGGCCGCGTGCCGGTGGCCTTGGGCGGCGGCCGGGGAGGCCGCCGCGGCCATCGACAGCACCGCGATGGCGCCGGCCGCGGCGGACAGCAGGCCCCGGCGGGCCCTCGTGCCCGATATACGTGATCTGTACAGGATGTTCAGCACTCCATTGTCCTTACTCCTGACGGGACCGATGGGAACCGGACGGGCGGCGTCATCCCTTGACCGCGCCGACCGTGAGACCGCTGATGATGTGGCGCTGCATGTAGAGGAAGAAGATGACCACGGGGGCCACGGCGAGCAGCAGGTTCGGGAAGACCTTCGTGAGGTCGGTCGAGTACTGGCTGATCCCCGCGTAGATGGCCGTCGTCACCGTGTAGTGGCCCGACGACGGGCTGAGCAGGATCTGCGGACTGATGAAGTCGTTCCAGATCCCGATGGAGTTGAGGATCAGCACGGTCACCACCGCCGGGCGCATCAGCGGGAAGATGATCGTCCAGAACGTGCGGTAGCGGCCCGCGCCGTCGATGGTCGCCGCGTGGTCGATGTCGACGGGGATGGTGCGGATGAACCCGACGAACAGGAAGATGCTCACCGGCAGCGTGGACGCCACGTCGTGGGCGACCAGCCCGGTGACGGTGTTGGCGAGCCCGAGGTCGCGCAGCACGTAGATCACCGGGATGATCACCGCCGCCCCCGGGATGAAGGTGCCCGCCAGGAAGTACAGCAGCACCAGTTGGGTGCGCCGCTTCAGGCTGCGGGCGATCGCGTACGCCGCCGGCCCGGCCAGCGCGATGCACAGCACGTCCACCGCCACGACCAGGAACAGCGTGAAGCCGTAGCCGCCGATGACGT
Organism: Actinacidiphila sp. bgisy145; assembly: GCF_057708125.1. Classification (NCBI taxonomy): domain Bacteria; kingdom Bacillati; phylum Actinomycetota; class Actinomycetes; order Kitasatosporales; family Streptomycetaceae; genus Actinacidiphila; species Actinacidiphila sp. bgisy145. The sequence goes on along the minus strand of NZ_JBYIRL010000043.1, from coordinate 21,950 downwards.
TGTACTGCGGGCTGTGCACCGCCGCCGACAGGTGGGACAGCGTCAGCCGGCCCGGTACCAGCGAGAACGGGTTGTTCAGGATGTCGTCCTGCGACTTGAAGCTGTTGACCACCAGCAGGTACAGCGGCACCACCATCACCACGAACAGCAGGCCCAGCAGCACCCACCGCAGCGGGGAGCGCGCCTCCCGCCGCTCCGCCAGGGACAGCGTGCCGCCCCCGCCCCGCCGGCCCTTGCGCCTTTCCTCGGTCGCCGCCTCCAGCACGGCCATCGCCGCCTCCTAACCTGTCGCTGCTTGGTCTTGGCGGTTGCGCAGTGCCGTCACCACGAGGGCCAGCACGGCGGAGACGACCATCAGGAACACCGCCTGAGCAGTCGCGTAACCGACCTTGGTGCCCTCGAAGGAGCGGGCCAAAATGAGATACGAGAACGTCTGGGTGGAGCCGGCCGGGCCGCCCCCGGTCAGGCTGACCACGATGTCGTAGGCGCGGATCAGCCCCACCAGGTTCAGCACGGTGGCGATGGTGACCACCGGCGCGATCATCGGCACCACCACCCGCAGGTTCGTCTGCCGCCGGTTCGCGCCGTCGATCGCGGCGGCCTCCAGCAGCTCGGCGGGCACCGTCTGGAGCGCCGCCACGAACAGCACCACGTTGAAGCCGAAGCCGGCCCACACGATGACGCCGATCAGCGACATCAGCGCCATGTGCTCGTCGAAGAGGAACCCGACCGGGCCGAACCCGAACTTCGCCAGCGTGTTGTTGATGGCGCCGTTGGTGCCGAGGATCGCCGCCCACAGGTAGCCCAGGATCAGCGCGCTGATCACGTGCGGGAAGTACGCCACCGCGCGGAAGAAGGAGTTGCCGCGCGAGCGGCCCTTGAGGATCAGCGCGTAGGCCAGGCCGAGCCCCACCTCGAAGACGGTGCCGACCGCGGCGATCAGCGCCGTGACGTACCAGGACTGGGTGGAGTTGGGGTCGTCGAACAGGTGCCGGTAGTTGTCCAGGCCGATGAAGTCGGCCGAGGAGAAGCCGTTCCAGTTCGTCAGGCTCAGATAGACCGCCACGCCGACCGGCACGACGGTGAGCACCGTGTACAGCACCACCGCCGGGCCGATCATGGCCAGCGAGACCGCCGCCGCCTTCAGCCGGGCGGCCTGCCGGCTGGTCGCCGGTCCCTTCGGGGCCGGCGCGTCGGGGGCGGGGGGCGCGCCGGAGCGCTGCCCCCGCCGGGTCAGCTCTGCGAGTTCCACCACTTGTCCAATCCGGACGCCGCGCTCTTCGCGGACTTGCCCGAGAACAGCGACTGGACCGTCGTGTTGAGCTGGTCGCTGTAGCCGCTGAGCGGCTGGCGCTCACCGGACTTCACGATCACCGACGGCGCCTCGTCCAGGATCTGCTGGACCGCCGTGCCCAGGCTCGACATCGGGTACGTGAAGCCCTGCCGCAGGTTGCCGTCGGCCGCCAGCTGGCTCTTGACCGCGGCCGGGTCGGTGACCAGCCACTTGACGAAGTCGATCGCCGCCGCCTTGTGCTTGGAGCGGTTGACCACCACGTACGGGTCGGAGATGTTGCCGAACTGGCCGGAGGGGTAGGCGCCGTCGGTCGGCATCGTGAACACGCCGATCCCGTCGCTCTTCTTCGCCTGGTCCGCGGCCGGCACGAAGTACGAACCCATGATGTACATCGCCGACTTGCCGTTCAGGAACGCCGTCTGGCCGTCCGCGTACGTCAGTCCGAGCGCGCTCTTGTTGAGGTACCCGGCGTCGATCCAGTTCTTGTAGTCCTGGAAGTAGGCGGTGTAGCCGCTGTCGGCGAAGCTGACCTTCTTGTCCTTGCGCTCGACGGTCCAGTTGGGGTCGGCGGTCATCACCCCGGCGTCGGCCATCATCGAGAACTGCGCGCCGGTCACCCACTGCCCGGCGGTCTGGAGCGGGGTGTAGCCGGCGGCCTTCAACCGGCCCATGGCGGCGGTGAACTGCGCCATCGTCTTGATGGCGGAGGCGTCCACGCCTGCCTTGGTGAAAGCGGCCTTGTTGTAGAAGACCAGCGACTGGATCTGCTCGCCGACGCCCACCACATAGCGCTTGCCGCCGATCGCGTACTGGTCGGCGAGCGGGGTCTTGGCGGTCCAGGGCTGGTCGCTGAGGTCGGTGTACAGGTCCGCGTCGTCGGCGGTCGGGGTGATCTGCTGGGCGATGTCCGGTGGGTCGCCCGCGGCCAGGTCCTGGGTGAGCTTGGCGTTCGCGGAGATGGTGCCGGTCAGCTCCAGCTTCACCTTCGTACCCGGGTGCGCCTTCTCGTACCGGTCGAAGAGCGTGTTCCAGTACTGCTCGGTGAGGTTGGGGGTGATGTTGACGATGACGCGCAGCGTCGTGCCGTCGGCGGAACTCCCGGAACCGCTGCCGCCGCAGGCCGCGGCCGATGCCATTACCAGAGGGGCCGCGGCGAGAGCGCAGGTGCGGCGCCAGATCTTTCTCATTTCGGGACACGCTCCGTTGCGTAGTCATGGATCACGAACGGCCGAGATCGCGGGCACACGAGGTCGGCGGGTCGACAAACGGCGGAAGACCCGGATACGGGACCCGGATGACGTTCCGCTGCCCGGGGCGCGGCGCCGGGGTCAGGTCCAGGCCGCGCCCGCGGGAGGCGGTGGCCCGACGGCCCGGATGGGGCCGCAGGAACCCTCACTCCCGAGGATTATCGTCTATCGATTACTGATGCTAGGTGCGGTGCCGCGCATGTTCAAGAGTCGTGCGGCAAGCGCTTGCCCGCAGGACGCCCGGCCGTTCCGCCGCGGTCACGACTCCTCCGTCATGACCAGCTCGATCACCGGAAGCAGCACGTCAGGACGGGTGACCGGGACGGTCAGCGTGAGCGTGTCGGCGCTGCGGCCGGGCGGGGCGAGGTTGTTGTGCTCGTGCTGGGCGCCGTCCAGCTGCTGGAAGCGGACCTCCGAGCCGTCGTGCAGGAACTGCGCGTAGCGCACCCGCCCGGCCAGCCCGCGCAGATGGACGTGCTTGAGCGGCCACACCGGCAGGTGCAGGTAGAGGCGGTCGCCGGCCCGGGTGTACAGCGCGCCCGGCGGGGGTTCGTACGCGCTCGGGCCCGCGCCGTGCACGGCCCGGGCGTGCGGCCGCATCCAGTCGGCGATCTCCCGCAGGGTGCGCCGCGCCCGCGGGTCCAGGGCGCCGCGGCCGGTCGGGCCGACGTTGAGCAGCATGTTGCCGCCGCACGCCACCGACTGCACCAGCATCCGCACCAGCAGCGCCGGGTCCTTGTAGTCGTGGTTGTCCCGGTCGTACCCCCAGGACCCGTTGAGGGTGTGGCACGCCTCCCACATCACCGGCACGCCGTCGCGCTCCAGCGGCGCGTCCGGCTGGTACTGCTCGGGGGTCACGTAGTCGCCGCCGGTGCCGAGCCGGTCGTTGACCACGATGCCCGGCTGCAACTCCCGTACGGTGGCGAGCAGTTCCTCGGCTCCCCACTGGGCCGGCCCCATGCCGGGGTAGCTGAAGTCGAAGAAAAGCAGGTCGATCGGGCCGTAGCCGGTCAGCAGCTCCCGCACCTGGCCGTGCAGGTAGGTGCGGTAGCGGGCCAGGTCGCGGGGCTCGCGCTCGGCGGGCGTGCCGCGCAGCGGGTGGTGCCGGTCGACGGGGAAGTCGCCGTGGTGCCAGTCGAGGAGCGAGTGGTACAGGCCCACCCGCAGCCCCTCGGCCCGCATCGCGTCGGCGAACTCGGCCACCAGGTCCCGGCCGACCGCCCGCGCGGAGGTGTAGTCCGTGAGCGCGGAGTCGAACAGGCAGAAGCCGTCGTGGTGCTTGGTGGTCAGCACCGCGTACCGCATCCCGGCCTCGCGGGCGGCCCGCGCCAGTTCGCCCGCGTCGAACAGGTCCGGGTCGAAGTGCTCCAGGTAGCGGTCGTACGCCTGCTGGGACATGGCCTCCCGGCTGCGCACCCACTCGTGCCGGGCGGCCATGCTGTACAGCCCGAAATGGACGAAGAGTCCGAAGCGCGCGGCCCGGAACCACTCGATGGATGGCGTGGGCACTGAAGTCTCCTGCCGTGGTTGACAGCTCTTGTCGGTCGGCTGTTATCTACCATCGATAGGCGATAATGTCACTGAGGGTTGCGTGCAGAGCTGTGCGCGGAAAGGCGTGGCGGGATGAACCCGACAGGGGATCAGGGAGCGCCGGAAGCAGGGGACATGCGGACGTACGGCTCGATGCGGGCGCCGGTGCACACCGCGAGCTACGTCCGGCCGACCGAGCGGATGCTCACGGCGCTGAAGGGGGTGAGCGCCGCGACCGCCTGCGCGAAGCTCCACCAGAGCGGCATCACGCGGACCTTCATCGACGGCCCGGTGCCGCTGCACCGCGAGCCGGACGTCACGGTCGTCGGGGGCGCGGTCACCTTGCAGTTCCTGCCGCAGCGCGAGGACGTCTTCTCCGGCGCTGAGCAGGAGGACATCGAGCGCAAGACCGCGCTGTGGGGGGTGCTGGAGTCGATCCAGCCCGGCGACGTGCTGGTCGTGTCCGCCTACGGCAGCCACTTCACCGGCTGCCTCGGCGACATGCTGGTGCGCTACTTCAAGCTGCGCGGCGGCGCGGGGATCGTGGTGGACGGGCGGGTGCGCGACGCGGCCCGTATCCGCGCGCTGGGCGTGCCCGTGTGGTGCACCGGGGTGACCCCGCACTACGCCTCGCAGACGGAGCTGTTCCCGTCGGCGTTCAATGTGCCGGTCGGCGTGGGCGGGGTGCTGGTCACCCCGGGGGACGTGATCGTCGCCGACGAGGACGGGGCGGTCGCGGTGCCGCAGCCGAACGCGGTGCCGCTGGGGGAGGACGCGCTCGCGCACCAGGACCGCGAGGTCTTCGCCCGCCGCCGGCTCGACGAGGGCGGGCGGCTGTCGGACTACTACCCGCTCACCGGCGCGGGCCTGACGGAGTACCTGGCCGCACGCGGCGGCGAGGGGTAGCGCGCGGCGCCCGGCCCGGGGTGCCTACCGGGCCGGGCGGGCGCGGGCGGAGCTCAGGGCTGGATGTTCTCCAGGTCGGCCAGCAGGTTCGGGTGCTTCGGCTCCCAGCCCAGGGCCTGGCGGGTGTGGGCGCTGGAGGCCGGCTGGTCGGCGGCGAAGATCGGGCCGAACGGGCCGAAGGTCTCCTGCGGCACCGGCTGGACCGGCAGCCCCAGGCGCCGGCCGATGACCTCCGCGATGTCCCGCACGGCGTCGCCCTCGTCGTCGACCGCGTGCCAGGCGGTGCCGGGCGGCGCCGACTCCAGGGCGAGCCGGAACAGGGCGGCGGCGTCGCGCGCGTGCACCGCCGGCCAGCGCTGGGTGCCGTCGCCGGGGTAGCCGGCCACGCCGCTGCGGCGGGCGGCCTGGACCAGCAGCCCGGCGAACCCGCCCGCGCCGTTGTTGTGGACCGTGCGCGGCATGCGGACCGCCGAGCTGCGCAGGCCGCTTTCGGCCAGGCCGAGCAGCGCGTTCACGGTGCGGCTGCGGCCGCCCACCGGCCCGTCGGTCGGCAGCGGGTCGGCCTCGGTGGCGGGGCGCCCCGCGGCCAGCGGCGTGCCCGAGACCACCACGATCGGGCGGTCGCTGCCGAGGAGCTCCTGCCCGAGCGCGGCCACCGCGGCGCTCTCCTCGGCGATACCGCGGGTGAGCGCCTCGGGGCTGGCGTAGTCGCGCCCGAAGGCCAGGCTCACCACCCCCTCCGACTGCGCGGCGCCCGAGCGCAGGGTGTCGAGGTCCGCCAGCTCCCCGCGCAGCACCGAGGCGCCGGCGTCCTGGAGGGTGCGCGCGGAGGCGTCGGAGCGGGCCAGCGCGAGGACGCTGTGCCCGTGGTCGAGCAGTTCGGCGACGACGGCGGAGCCGATGGTGCCGGTGCCGCCGGTGACGAAGACGTGCATGAACTCTCCCTCAAAGTGATGGGACCGTTGTCCCGTCATCGACGATACACCGTGATGGGACAACAGTCCCATCGCCTTATCCTGGTGTCATGGCTAGATGGCAACCAGGTGCGACCCAGCGACTCGTCGTCGCGGCCGTGGACCTGTTCAGCGAGCAGGGCTACGACGCGACGACGGTGGCGCAGATCGCCGAGCGCGCCGGCGTCACCAAGAGCACCTTCTTCCGGCACTTCGCCGACAAGCGCGAACTGCTGGTCGCCGGGCAGGAGACCCTCAGCCGGCTGCTGGCCGACGGCATCACCGACGCCCCCGCCGACGCCACCCCGCTCCAGGCGGTGGCCGCGGGCCTGGCCCGCGCCTCGGACGCCATGGGACCGGCCAACCGCGACCTCGGCCCCCGGATCAAGGCCGCCGTCGCGGCCAGCACCGAGCTCCAGGAGCGCGACGCCCTCAAGAGCGTCGGCCTGGCCGCCGCCATGGCCACCGCGCTGCGCGGGCGCGGCATACCCGACACCACCGCCCAACTCGCCGCCGAGGTCGGCATCCTCGCCTTCAAGCGCGGCTACGCCCGCTGGTCGGAGACCGGCCGCGAGGACGACGCGGCCGAACTCGCGCCCTACGCGCTCGCCGCACTGGAGGACCTGCGGGCCGCGACCGCCGAACTCGGCTGAGGCTGAAACATCGGCCCGCCCACCCGCCCTGACCAGCCCCGGGCGCGGCGCGGCGGGTCGCGGACCGGCGGCGTGGGCGGCGCGTTCGGGGGGCGCGGGCCCGCCGGGGCAGTGACCCGTACAGGTGCCGAGCGCTCTGCCGGAGCGGGCCGGGGCGCGGTGATGATGAGCAGGCCGCGCCGGACAACTGCGCGGCGGATGACCGCTGCGAGCCAAGGAGTCCGCGTTGCTGCTGCTCATCTCCCCGGACAGCGTCGAGGAGGCCCTCGACTGCGCCAGGGCCGCCGAACACCTCGACATCGTCGACGTGAAGAAGCCCGACGAGGGATCGCTCGGCGCGAACTACCCGTGGGTGATCCGGGAGATCCGCGAGGCCGTGCCTGCCGACAAGCCGGTCTCCGCGACCGTGGGCGACGTGCCCTACAAGCCCGGCACCGTCGCACAGGCCGCACTCGGCGCGGTCGTCTCCGGCGCCTCCTACATCAAGGTCGGCCTCTTCGGCTGCACCACGCCCGAGCAGGCCGTCGACGTGATGAGCGGCGTGGTCCGCGCGGTCAAGGAGTACCGCCCCGACGCGCTCGTGGTCGCCTCCGGATACGCCGACGCCCACCGGATCGGCTGCGTCAACCCGCTCGCGCTGCCCGACGTCGCCCGGCGCGCCGGCTGCGACGCGGCCATGCTCGACACCGCGATCAAGGACGGCCGCGGCCTGTTCGACCACCTGCCGCACGAAGCCTGCGCCGAGTTCGTCCGCCGCTCCCACGACGCCGGACTGCTCGCCGCCCTCGCCGGCAGCGTCAAGGCCGGCGACCTCGGCGCCCTCACCCGCATCGGCACCGACATCGTCGGTGTGCGCGGAGCCGTGTGCGAGGGCGGCGACCGCAACACGGGAAGGATTCAGCCCCGCCTGGTGGCCTCCTTCCGCGCCGAGATGAACCGGCACGCCCGCGAGCACGCCACCACCGCCGCCGCGGCGAGCTGACCGCGCCCATGGCGACGCACCCGCCCGACGAGGCGACCCTGCTCCCCGCCGCACCCGCTCCCGGCCCCGAGCCCGGGGCGGGGACCGGGGCGGCGCCCGCGGCTCGCGCCGAATCCGGTCCCGAGGTCCACCCCGAGCCCGCAGCCGAAGCCTTCCGCGCAACCGGTCCCGGCCCCGAGCCGGCACCCGATCCCGTGGCGGGGACCCGGGCGGCGCCCGCGGCTCGCGCCGAATCCGGTCCCGAGGTCCACCCCGAGCCCGCAGCCGAAGCCTTCCGCGCAACCGGCGCCCATGGTGGGGCGACGGTCCAAGGCGGTCCCGGGGCGGGGACCGGTGGTGAGCCCGGGCCCGGCGCCCCCGCCGGCTCCGCATCCGGGTCCGGACCCTGCTCCTGCGCCGCATCCGAACCGGCGGCCGCTGCGGCGGCCGGTGCCCGTACCGGTGCCGGGCCGGGAGACGGACACCCCTTCGCGGCCCGCGCCCGGCGGCCCCGCACCCTCGCCGTCCACGACCCCGCGACCGGAGAGGTGTTCGACCACGCGCCCGACCAGCACCCGGCGGAACTGGACCGGATCGTGGCCCGGGCCAGGGCGGCCTGGCCCGGATGGCGGGCCGACGCCGCCGCCCGCGCGCAGGCCCTGCGCGCCGCGGCCGACGCCGTGCAGGGCGCCGCCGCCGACCTCGCCCCGCTGCTCACCCGCGAGCAGGGCAAGCCGCTCGCGGAGGCGTACGCGGAGGTCACCCGCACCGTGGCGCGGCTGCGCTACTTCGCCGAACTCGCCCCAAAGCCGCAGCCGATCAGCGACGGGCGCCCGGTGCGCAGCCAGCTCCGGTGGCGCCCGCTCGGGCCGGTCGCCGCGATCGTCCCGTGGAACTTCCCGATCCAGCTGGCCGCGGCGAAACTCGCGCCCGCGCTCGCCGCGGGCAACACCGTCATCCTCAAACCCTCCCCGTACACGCCGCTTTCGACCCGGCTGCTGGCGAGCGTGCTCGACGGCGTGCTGCCGCCGGACGTGCTCACCGTCGTCACCGGACGCGAGCCGCTCGGCGCGCGGCTCGCCGCCCACCAGGGCATCCGCCACGTCACGTTCACCGGCTCGGTCGCCACCGGCCGGGAGGTGGCCGCGGGCGCGGCCGGATCACTGGCCCGGGTCACCCTGGAACTCGGCGGCAACGACGCCGCGATCGTGCTGGACGACGCGGACGTCGACGCGATCGCCGACCGGCTGTTCTGGGCCGCCTTCCGCAACTGCGGCCAGGTCTGCATGGCCGTCAAACGCGTCTACGCCCCCGCCCGTCTCTACCCCCGCGTGGTCGACGCGCTCGCCGAGCGGGCCCGTACCGCCGTCGTCGGCAGCGGGCTCGACCCCGCGGTGCGGCTGGGACCGCTGAACAACGCCGCGCAACTGGCGCACGTCCACCAGGTCACCGCCCGGGCGCTCGCCGATGGCGCCAGGGCGGCGGCCGGCGGGCGGCCCTTGGACCGGCCGGGCTGGTTCCACGCCCCAACGGTGCTGGCCGACGTGCCGCCGGACAGCCCGGTGGTGACCGGGGAGCAGTTCGGCCCGGTGCTGCCGGTGCTGGCCTACCGCGACCTGGACGAGGCGGTCGAGGCCGCCAACGCCACCGGGTACGGCCTCGGCGGCTCGGTGTGGGGCACCGACACCGACCGCGCCGAGCAGGTCGCCGAGCGGCTGGAGTGCGGCACCGCCTGGATCAACCACCACGCCGAACTGTCCCTGGCCCAGCCGTTCGCCGGCACCAAGGACAGCGGCGTCGGGGTGGCCGGCGGCCCCTGGGGGCTGTACGGCAACCTCCAGCCGTTCGTCGTGCACCGCCCGGCGCGGGAGGGGTGACCGCGTGGCGCTGACGTTCGACGCCGCGGTGCTGCGCTCGTACGAGAGCCGGTTCGCCGTGGAGGAGGTGGTGCTGCGGTCCGGGCCCGCCGACGGCGAGGTCCTGGTCCGGATCGCCGGGTGCGGGATGTGCCGCACCGACCTGGCCGTGCGCGGATCGGCCGGCCGCTCCCCGCTGCCGGCCGTACTCGGCCACGAAGGCGCCGGGGTCGTGGTGGAGACCGGCGGCCCCGACACCGGGCTGGACCCCGGCGACCACGTGGTGCTCAGCTTCGACTCCTGCGGCCGGTGCCGCAGTTGCGCCGGCGGCGCGCCGGCCTACTGCGACTCCTTCGCCGCGCTCAACCTCTTCGGCGGCCGCCGCGAGCACGCGACGCGCTTCACCGACGCCGCCGGCGGCACGCTCGCCCCCCGCTGGTTCGGCCAGTCCGCGTTCGCCGAGTACGCGGTGGTCGCCGCCCGCAACGCGGTACGCGTCGACCCCGCGCTGCCGGTCGAACTGCTCGGGCCGCTCGGCTGCGGCTTCCTCACCGGCGCGGGCGCGGTCTTCCACACCTTCCGGGCCGGACCCGGCGACAGCGTCGCGGTACTCGGCGCGGGCGCGGTCGGCCTGGCCGCGGTGATGGCCGCGGTCGCCGCAGGGGCGGATGTGGTCGCCGTCGACCGGCACCCCGAACGGCTCGCGCTCGCCGAGCAGTTGGGCGCGACCGCGCTGCCCGCCACCTCCTCCGACCTGGCCGGGCGCATCCGGCGGCTGACCGGCGGCGGCGCGAGCTGCGCCCTGGACACCACCGCCTCGGCCCGGCTGATCAACAACGCGCTGTGGGCACTGCGCCCGACCGGCCACCTCGGGCTGGTGGCACGGCTGCACCGCACCCTGCCGCTGGAGGTGGGCGCGCTGGACCGCGGCCGGCGGATCTCCCACATCTGCGAGGGCGACGCGGTGCCCGGCGTGCTCATCCCGCGGCTGATCGGGCTGTGGCGCGCCGGCCGCTTCCCCTTCGACCGGCTCATCCGCCGCTACCCGCTCGCCGCGGTCAACGACGCCGAACGCGACTGCGACGCGGGGCGCGTGGTCAAGCCCGTGCTGATCCCGGAGGGCCGCGGCCGCTGAACCGTACGCGCCCAGCGCCCGCCGCCGTACGCCCAGGCCGCAGCGCCGTACCCCGCCCCGCCCGCACCTCCGCCCACCCGCACCGCCGCCCACCCGTCCGCTCACCCCAAGGAGCACCCATATGGCCAGCACCGCACTCCGGCACAGCGCCGGGGGAGACGTCGAGGGAGGCGTCGGCCGCACCGCGCTCCTGGTCGCCGCCTCCCGCGCGATCGAGACCCACCGCCGCGACAGCCTCGCCCAGGACGTCTTCGCCGAGCACTTCGTGCGCGCCGCACCCGCCTGCGCGGACTGGCCGCTGCGCATCGGTGAGGTGCCCGACGGCGACGCGGACCCGCTGTGGGGCCGGTTCGCCCGCTACTTCGGGCTGCGCACCCGGGTCCTGGACGACTTCCTGCTCAGCTCGGTGCACGCCGGCGGCGCCCGGCAGGTGGTGCTGCTCGGCGCCGGGCTGGACTCGCGCGCCTACCGGCTCGACTGGCCGGAGGGCTGCACCGTCTACGAACTCGACCGGGAGGGCGTCCTCGCGTTCAAGCACGAGGTGCTCGCGGGGCTCGCCGCCACCCCGCGGGCCGCCCGCGTCCCCGTCCCGGCGGACCTGCGCGGCGACTGGGCCGGCGCGCTGACCGCCGCGGGCTTCGACCCCGCCGCCCCCAGCGCCTTCCTCGCCGAAGGGCTGCTGTTCTACCTGCCCGGCGCAGCCGAGACCGCCCTGATCGAGACCGTGGACCACCTGACCGCCCCCGGCAGCGCGCTCGCCTTCGAGGTCAAGCTCGAACCGGACCTGCTGGAGTACCGCACCAGCCCGCTCTACGTCGCCACCCACCGGCAGATCGGCATCGACCTGCTCGGCCTCTTCGCCCGGGAGCAGCGCCCCGACTCCGCCGGCGCGCTCGCGGCCCGGGGCTGGCACACCTCGGTCCGCACCCCGTTCGAGTTCACCCGCGAGCACGGCCGCGGACCGCTCCCCGAGTCCAACGACGCGCTGGAGGGCAACCGCTGGGTCTTCGCGACCAGGCCCCGCGCATGAGGGCGGCCGCGCAGGGTTGCCGGGGCCGGCGGCGGGTATGACGCGGGTGATCGGCACATCGAGGAAACGGGGGGACCATGAAGGAGTGGCTCGCGCGGAAGGGCAGCCGGGTGCTGGACATGATGTCGCAGCGGCGGCGGATGGCGAAGTACGACGACCCGGACGCCCACCGGCGGGGTGCGCCCGACCGGGACGCACTGCTGCCGTACAACCACACGCAGACGCCGATTCCGCCGATGAACAGCATCAACTGAGGTACAGTGAACCGATCCTCGCGGCCCGCACCTGACGCGGCGGCCGCAATAGGGATGATTGCGTAAACACCTCTCGTCAACGGCTCGACCGCATCCCCGACTTCACCCCGGCTCCGGCCGCCGGTGAGGCAACGCCCCTCGTCAGGGCGGTGATCGGGGGGAGTGGTCGGGCCTTTGTGCTGCCCGGGAACGCACTTCCGGCGGCGCCCCCTGTGCCCGGCCGAGGTCGTATCGCCGTCGTATCACCGCTCTATCACGGTCATATAACGGACATTCGCCCGTGCTCGCCGCTGCCGCCATTCCACGATGATCACGCAACCATCACGGCCGGGCCGCATTCGCCCCCGAGCCCGCCCGCGCGGCCCCGCACCCTGTGACCTCGGACGTTGCCGCTTCCACCGCCGCGCGACACCCCAGGACGATGGCGGACCCGGGGCGCGCCCAGCGCCCTGGGTGGGCTCGGACCGCCGGTGAAGCCCCTTGTCAAGAGAGCCTGGTGGCGCCTCAGGGGAGCGCCGAGCCGCCCCCGACGAGCAAAACGCACGAGATTTTGTCCGCTTTGGAGCGAATGTGGAAAATTTCATGCCGGCCAAGGGTTGCCAGATGCGCAATGGTTGCGTAACCATCGGCGTGCGACGACGGACACGATCGTCTGCTAAGACGTCAGGGGATTTCGACATGGCCAGTAGTGCACCCGCAACGGCGCGGAGCGGCCCGGCGCCCGCGCGTTCTCGCCCCCGGGGGCCGGCGCGCAGCAGGCGCTGGATCGGCTGGGGCTTCGTGGCCCCGTTCGTCGCGGTGTTCGCGCTGGTCTTCCTCGCCCCGATCGCCTACTCGATCTACCTGAGCCTGTACCGCAACCAGTTGATCGGCGGCAACCACTTCGTCGGCCTGGACAACTACACCCAGGCGCTGCACGACCACGAGTTCTGGTCGGGCCTGGGCCGGGTGGGCCTGTTCCTGGTCGTCCAGGTGCCGATCATGCTCGGCATCGCCCTGCTGGTGGCGCTGGCGCTGGACAGCGGCCGGCTGTACGGCAAGAACTTCTTCCGGATCTCGATCTTCCTGCCCTACGCGGTGCCGGCCGTGGTCGCCACCTTGATGTGGGGCTTCATGTACGGCAAGCAGTTCGGCCTGGTGCAGAGCATCAACGACCACCTGCACACCTCGATCCCCGACCCGCTCGGCCCGCACTGGGTGCTGCTGAGCATCGGCAACATCGTCACGTGGGAGTTCGTCGGCTACAACATGCTGATCTTCTACGCGGCCCTGCGGGTGGTCCCCTCCTCCCTGTACGAGGCCGCCGCGATCGACGGCGCCGGCCAGTGGCGGGTCATCCGCTCGATCAAGATCCCGGCGATCCGCGGCGCCCTGGTGATCGCGACCGTCTTCTCGATCATCGGCAGCTTCCAGCTGTTCAACGAGCCGAGCATCCTCAAGAGCCTGGCGCCGAACGCGATCACCACGTTCTTCACGCCGAACCTCTACACGTACTCGCTGTCCTTCGGCGGCCGCCAGCACAACTACGCCGCCACGGTCGCGATCCTCATGGGGATCGTCACCATGATCGTCGCCTACGCCGTGCAGCTGCGCGGCATGCGCAAGGAGAACTGAACCGTGGCCGCCGACACCGCCCCCGCCCGCCGCGACCAGCCGGTCCCGCTGCGCGTGCGACCCCGCCCCAAGCGGCGCGGCTACTCCTCCGACAAGCCCCGGCGCAGCGTGCTGATGACGGTGCTCACCTCCCTGGTGGTGCTGTACACGCTGGTCCCGCTGGCCTGGCTGGTCATCAACGCCAGCAAGACCCAGCCGAAGCTGATGAGCTCCTTCGGCCTGTGGTTCAGCGGCCACTTCGCGCTGTGGGACAACATCCACCAGACGCTCACCTACGACCACCACATCTTCGTCCGCTGGCTGCTGAACACCCTGCTGTACGTGGTGGTCGGCGCGGGCGGCGCGACGTTCCTCGCGGTGCTCGGCGGGTACGGCCTGGCGAAGTTCGACTTCACCGGCAAGCGCGCGGTCTTCGCCGTCGTCATCGGCGCGGTCGCCGTGCCCGGCGCGGCGCTGGCCGTCCCCACCTTCCTGATGTTCAGCAAGCTCGGGCTGACCGACACCCCCTGGGCGGTGATCATCCCGTCGTTGATCTCGCCGTTCGGCCTGTACCTGATGTGGGTGTTCGCCTCCGAGGCGATCCCCGACGAGCTGCTGGAGGCCGCCCGCATGGACGGCTCGGGCGAGATCCGCACCTTCTTCCGGATCGCCCTGCCGCTGCTGGCCCCCGGCATCGTCACGGTGCTGCTGTTCACCGTGGTCGCGACGTGGAACAACTACTTCCTGCCGCTGATCATGATCAAGAACCCGCACTGGTACCCGCTGACCATCGGCCTCAACGCCTGGAACGCGCAGGCCGCCACCGCCGGCGGCCAGCCCGTCTTCAACCTGGTGATCACCGGCTCGCTGCTGACGATCATCCCGCTCATCGCGGCCTTCCTCCTCCTCCAGCGCTACTGGCAGTCCGGCCTGGCCGCCGGAAGCGTCAAGGAGTGACCCGCCCGGGCCACCCCAGGACCAGCACGTCCGCACGCCTCAGCACCCTCATCACGCACAACGGAGTGACAACAATGAGAACCAAGCTCTCCCGCTACGCCGGGGCGGTGGCCCTGGTCTGCGCCGCCTCCGTCGGCCTGGCCGCCTGCGGCTCGTCCGGCTCCAGCTCGTCCGGCGGCAAGACGTCCGCCTCGGACGTGAAGTCCGCGCTGGCCAAGGGAGGGACGATCACGGTCTGGGCCTGGGAGCCCACCTTGAAGCAGGTCGTCACCGACTTCGAGAAGAAGTACCCCAAGGTCCACGTCAACCTGGTCAACGCCGGTACCGGCAACGACCAGTACACCGCGCTGCAGAACGCGGTGGAGGCCGGCAAGGGCGTCCCGGACGTCGCGCAGATCGAGTACTACGCGCTCGGCCAGTTCGCGCTGTCGAAGTCCCTCACCGACCTGAGCAGCTACGGTGCGAAGGACCTCAAGAGCACCTACTCCACCGGCCCGTGGAACTCGGTCAACGTAGACGGCGGCGTCTACGCGCTGCCGATGGACTCCGGCCCGATGGCGCTGTTCTACAACAAGAAGGTCTTCGACAAGTACGACCTGCCGGTGCCCACCACCTGGCAGCAGTACCTCGACGACGCGCGCAAGCTGCACAAGGCCAACCCGAAGGCGTACATCGCCAACGACACCGGTGACGCGGGCGAGACCACCAGCCTCATCTGGCAGGCCGGCGGCAAGCCGTACACCGTCGACGGCAGCAACGTGTCGGTCGACTTCTCCAAGGACTCCGGCACCGCCACCTACACCAAGGTGTGGCAGCAGCTGATCTCCGAGCACCTGCTCGCCCCCACCACCGGCTGGACCGACCAGTGGTACAAGGGCCTGGGCGACGGCACCATCGCCACCCTGGCGACCGGCGCCTGGATGCCGGCCAACTTCGCCTCCGGCGTCAAGGACGCCGCGGGTGACTGGCGGGTCGCCGCGCTGCCGCAGTGGCAGTCCGGCGCCAACGCCAGCGCGGAGAACGGCGGCAGCTCGCTCGCGGTGATGAAGGCCGGCAGCAAGAAGGACCTGGCCTACGCCTTCCTGCAGTACGCCAACCAGGGCGCCGGGGTGAAGACCCGCATCGACGCCGGCGCCTTCCCGGCCACCACCGCGGACCTGAACTCCGCGTCCTTCCAGGACCAGAAGTTCCCGTACTTCGGCGGCCAGCAGGCGAACAAGATCTTCGCCCAGTCCGCGAAGAACGTGGTGTCCGGCTGGACCTACCTGCCCTACCAGGTCTACGCCAACTCCGTCTTCAACGACTCCGTCGGCAAGGCGTACACCTCCGGTACCCCGCTGAAGTCCGCGCTCGAGGCATGGCAGAACAAGTCCATCGCCTACGGCAAGGAGCAGGGCTTCACCGTGAAGTGACGTCACGTCGGCAGCGGTGCTGCGGAGCCCGGCCCGAACGGCGGGCTCCGCAGCGGTCGGAGCGGCCCGCGAAGGCGGCCGCCCCGGCCGGGCGCCGGCGCCATCCGTAGACTGTGACATCGGCCATTCGTAAGAGCCCGGCCAGCGGGTGAAGGTGCAGGCAGCAAGTGACCGAGAGCGAAACAGCCGAGCAGGGCGGCAGCGCCCCGCTCCGGACCGGGCCGGCGGCCGGCGGACGGCGCCGCCGCAGCGCGTCCATGGCGGACGTGGCCCGGCTCGCGGGGGTCTCCGCGCAGACCGTCTCGCGGGTGTCCAACGGCGCCCCCGGCGTCGTGGACGCCACCCGCGAGCAGGTGCTGGCCGCGATGAAGGAGCTGGGCTACCGGCCCAACTCCGCTGCCCGCGCCCTCAAAAGCGGCCGGTTCCACACCATCGGCGTCATCCTGTTCAACATCTCCACCACCGGCAACACCCGCACCCTGGAGGCCATCGCGACCTCCGCGGCGGCCGAGGGCTACGCCATCACCCTCCTGCCGGTCGCCGCCGCCACCCAGGACAGCGTGCGCGGCGCGTTCACCCGGATGGGAGAACTCGCCGTCGACGGCATCATCATGCTGATGGAGGCCCACCTGCTGGACGCCTCCACGGTGACGCTGCCGCCGCGCGCGCTGGCCGTCGTCGCGGACTCCAACGCCGGCGACCGCTACCGGGTCGTCGACACCGACCAGGTCGGCGGCGCCCAGGCCGCCGTCCAGCACCTGCTGCAACTCGGCCACGACACCGTCTGGCACGTCGCCGGCCCGTCCTACTCCTACTCCGCCGAACGCCGGGTGGAGGCGTGGCGCTCCGCCCTGGAGTCCCGCCGCCGCCAGGTGCCCGAGCCGCTGCGCGGCGACTGGACGGCCGACTCCGGCTACCAGGCCGGGCTCCAGCTCGCCCAGGAACCGGACTGCACCGCCGTCTTCGTCTCCAACGACCAGATGGCCCTCGGCGTCCTGCGCGCCCTGCACGAGCACGGCCGCCGGGTGCCGGAGGACATCAGCGTCGTCGGCTTCGACGACGTGCCCGAGGCCGGCTCCTACCTGCCCCCGCTCACCACCGTCCACCAGGACTTCTCCGAGGTCGGGCGGCGCTGCGTGGAGGAGCTGCTGAAGCAGATACGGGACGACCGGGAGGCCACCGGCACCACGCTGGTGCCGACCCGGCTGGTCACCCGCGCCAGCACCGCCCCGCCGCCCAGCGCCCGCTGAGCCGCACCCGCCCCGAACCGCCCCGACACCCCCAGCAGGCGCCGCCCGGCCCCCGTGCGCGCCCGGCCTGCCCCACCCCGGTGATGGTTACGCAACCATCGCCCCCTTGCTTCGACTACGCTCCACGGAAGGAGCAGGACACCATGCCCAAGGAACTGCGGATCGAACCCGACGGCTTCCGCCTCGACGGCGAACCGTTCCGCATCATCTCCGGTGGCCTGCACTACTTCCGGGTCCACCCCGAGCAGTGGGCGGACCGGCTGCGCAAGGCCCGCCTGATGGGCCTGAACACCATCGACACCTATGTGCCGTGGAACCTCCACCAGCCCCGCAAGGGCGGCGAGCTGGACCTGACCGGCATCCTCGACCTGCCCCGCTTCCTCGACCTGGCCGCCGCCGAGGGCCTGCACGTCCTGCTGCGCCCCGGGCCGTACATCTGCGCCGAGTGGGAGGGCGGCGGCCTGCCGTCCTGGCTGCTGGCCGAGCCCGACATCCGCCTGCGCACCAACGACCCCGCCTACCTGGCCGCCGTCGAGCACTTCTTCCAGGCGCTGCTGCCGGCCGTCACCCCCCACCTGGCCACCAGCGGCGGCCCGGTCATCGCCGTCCAGGTCGAGAACGAGTACGGCGCCTACAGCGACGACACCGGCCACCTGCGCCGGATCGCCGACCTGCTGCTGGCCGGCGGGATCGACGTGCCGCTGTTCACCTGCGACCAGCCCGGCGACCTCGCCCGCGGCGCCCTGCCCGGCGTGCTCGCCACCGTCAACCTCGGCAGCCGCGCCGCGACCGGCCTGGCCGCGCTGCGCGCCCACCAGCCCCAGGGCCCGCTGATGGTCACCGAGTTCTGGAACGGCTGGTTCGACCGCTGGGGCGGCGTCCACGTCGTACGCGACGCGGCCGGCGCCGCCGCGGAACTCGACGCGATCCTCGCCTCAGGCGCCTCGGTGAACCTCTACATGTTCCACGGCGGCACCAACTTCGGCTTCACCAACGGCGCCAACGACAAGCACACCTACCGGCCCACCGTCACCTCCTACGACTACGACGCGCCGCTGGACGAGGCGGGCGACCCCACCCCGAAGTACGCCGCCTTCCGCGAGGTCATCGCCCGCCACGCCCCCGTCCCCGACGAGCCGGCGCCGCTGCCGGCGAAGAAGCTCAGCGCCCTGGGCGTCACCCTGGACCGCACCGCCCCGCTGCTCACGCAGGCGCCGCTGCTCGGCCAGGCGGTGGCCGGCCCGCGCCCGCTGACCATGGAGGAACTCGGCCAGGACTTCGGCTTCGTGCTCTACCAGGCGCAACTGCCCGCGCCGGGCCCCGCGGTGCTCACGCTCGACGCCGTCCGCGACCGCGCCCAGGTCTTCGTCGACGGGCAGCCGGCCGGCGTCCTGGAGCGCGAGGGCCACGAACCGGCCCTGGCCTTCACGGTGCCGCGGGCCGGCGCCCGCCTGGAGGTGCTGGTGGAGAACCAGGGCCGGGTCAACTACGGCCAGGCGCTGCACGACCGCAAGGGCCTGCTCGGCGAGGCCCGGCTGGACGGCGAGGTACTGCGCGGCTGGACCAGCCGCCCGCTGCCGCTCACCCCCGCCGACCTGGAGCGCCTGGAGTTCGCCGCCGCCGTCGGCCCGGTCGTCGGCCCGGCCTTCCACCGCGGCGTGTTCGACGTGGAGACCCCCGCCGACACCCACCTCGACCTGGCCGGCTGGACCAAGGGCAACGCGTGGGTCAACGGCTTCCCGCTCGGCCGCTTCTGGTCCCGCGGCCCGCAGACCACCCTCTACGTGCCGGCGCCGGTGCTGCGCGCGGGCGCCAACGAGGTCGTGGTGCTGGAACTGCACGCCGCCGCCCGGACCACCGTCGCCCTGCGCGAGGCCGCCGACCTCGGCCCCGTCGAGGAGTGAGGCGGGCGGGCCGGGCCCGGGGTCACTTGGACTCCAGCCGGCCCAGCGGATGCGACGCGCCGGCCAGGGCGGCCCGGGCCACGGCCCAGTCGTCATGGCCGGCGCCGGTCACCTCCCGCAGGTAGGCCAGGGTGACGTGCTGCACGAGCGCGACCCGGTCCGGGTTCTCGTCGGTGGTCTCGGCCGCCGCGTAGCCGGAGATGCCCCCCAGCGAGTGCCGGCCGCCGTACACCGTGAGCAGGCTGCGGCCGGCCGGGGCCAGCGTGTACGGGTCGGTGGTCCAGGCCGGGCCGAGGGTGGACAGCGGCAGCTCGTCCGCGTCGCCGGCGACGACCAGCGAGGGCGCGGCCAGCGCCGAGAAGTCCTGCTCGCGCAGCCACGGCAACTGCTCGCGGGCGTAGGGCGTCAGCGTGTCGCCGCCGCGCCCGGCGGTGGCGATCTGGATGCCGGCCGTCACCCGCGCGTCGGACAGGTCCGGCACCTCGCCGGTCAGCGGGTCGGTCACCCGCAGGCCCATGAGCAGGCCCGCGGTCTGCCCGCCGAAGGAGTGCCCGGCCGCCACGATCCGGGTGCGGTCCACCCGCCCCATCAGGCCCGGCACCGCCGCCTCCAGGGTGCCGAGCGCGTCGAGCACCACCCGCATGTCCTGCACGCGCTGCCGCCAGAGGCCCGGGCGGCGCGGGTCGTCCGGCGCCAGTCCCAACCGCCGTGCGTCCAGGTGGGTCGGCTGGACCACCACGAAGCCGCCCGCGGCCCAGTGGGCGGCCAGCGGCGCGTAGCCGTCGAGGTCGGAGCCGAAGCCGTGGGCGAACAGCACCACCGGCAGGCCGCTGCCGGTGACCGGCGCGGTGACGCGGACCGGCAGGTCCGCGCCGCGGTGCGGCGCGGGCAGCGCGACGGGGCTGACCGACACGGTCGGGACCAGGGCGGGACCGGTCAGACCGGTCGCGGCGTACGTGGGCATGGGAGGGCCTTTCCTCGGTGCGGACCCCGGCCGCGCACGGAATGCGGCGAGGCGTGGTTACGCTAAAACCTGACGTCGGCGTGAGAGGCAAGCCGCCGGAGCGCCCGCGGCCGCGGAAGGAGCAGCCATGCGTGTCGGAGACCTCGCCGCCCGGACCGGTGTCAGCGTCCGGGCGCTGCGCTACTACGAGGAGCAGCAGCTGCTCACCGCCGAGCGCAGCCCCAGCGGCCAGCGCCACTACCCCGACAGCGCCGTCGACCGGGTCCGGCTGATCCAGGAGCTGTACGCCGCCGGGCTGTCCAGCCGCACCATCCTGGAACTCCTGCCGTGCGTGGTCGACGGCCGCGCCACCCCCGAACTGCTCGGCCGCCTCGCCCAGGAGCGCGCCGAGGTCGACCGGCGCGTCACCGACCTGCTGCGCACCCGGGACCGGCTCGACGCGGTGATCGGCGGCGCGACCGGCAACATGCGCACCGGGGTCTCCTGCCGCGACGCGACCCGCGACAGCCGCCCGGCGGCTCCGCCGTCCCCCTGACCGCCGCCCCCGACCGCTGCCCCCGACGGCCGCCCCCGACCTGCGCCCCGGGCCGGTCCAACGCCCGTACCTACCAGGGCCGTTCACCCTTTCGACGGGCGGCCGGAACGCCTGCTCCCGGGTGGGCGGCGGTCGGGGTAGGCTCACCGTCCCGGAGCGCGGGGCCAGGTCACGGGGGGAGACGAAGGGCGACGTGGTGGCGGAGACACTCGGAGCGCTGGTGCGTCGGCTGCGCAAGCAGGCGGGGATGACGCAGTTCCAGCTGGCCGAGCGCGCCGGGCTGGGCGAGCGGACCATCGGCCGGATCGAGAACGACAAGCCCTTCGACCACCGCAGCGGCACCTTCGCCCGCCTCGCCGACGCGCTGGAGGCTGGCCCCGAGGACCGCCGCCGGCTGATGGCGGCCTCCATCGGCTCCGGCGACGAACCCCCGCCCGTACCGGCGCAGCAGGCCGCACCCGCGGGGGCGCGGGTGCCGGGCCCGCTGGCCGACGAGGCGGACGGGCTGGCCCGGGAGAGCAAGCGCCGCTGGCGTGAGGAGGAGGCCCAGCGCCGGGTGCACCACCCCTACGCGCTGCCGGTGCGCTGGCAGCACGTGGCGACCGGCCTCGCCGACCGGACGGAGAACGCGCAGGGCACCGCCCCCGGCGGCGCCCTGCCGGACATCGACCTCAGCGGCGACCTGCGCCGGGTCGCGGGCGTCTACCGGCGGATCGGCTCCGGGCGGCTGGTGGTGCTGGGGCGGGCCGGCTCGGGCAAGTCGATCCTGGCGGTGCGGTTCGCCCTGGACCTGCTGGACACGCGCGAGGACGCCCAGCGGGTGCCGGTGATCTTCAGCCTCGGCTCCTGGGACCCGACCGCGATCGCCCTGCGGGACTGGCTGGTCGACCGGCTGGTCCGGGACCACCCGCACCTGGCCCGGGTGCTGCCCAGCGGCAAGCCGCTCGCCGCCGACCTCTTCGACGCCGACCTGATCCTGCCGGTGCTCGACGGCTTCGACGAGATCGCGGAGGAACTGCGCGGCGAGGCACTCCAGGAACTGAACCGCACGGTGCTGCCGCTGGTGCTCACCAGCCGCCGCGACGAGTTCGCCGGGGCGGTGGCCGCGGCCCGCGCGCCCCTCGCGTCGGCCGTCGTCATCGAGCTGTGCGACCTGGAACCCTCGGACCTGCGCGACTACCTGCCCCGCACCGTGCCGGTGCCGCCCGGACCGCTCGACCCCGCCGCCCCGCGGGGCTGGAACGACGTGCTGGACCGGGCGCGGGCCGCGGGCCCGGCCGGCGCCCACCTGACCGAGGCGCTGAGCACCCCGCTGATGACCGCGCTGGCGCGGACGATGTACAGCGACAACCCCGACCGCGACCCGGCCGAACTGCTCGACACCGCGCGCTTCCCCGACGCCGCCGCGATCGAGGCCCACCTGCTGGCCGGCTTCGTACCGACCGTCTACCGGCGCCGCGCCCCGCAGCGCCCTGACGCCGGCGGCCCGGGGGGGGGGGGAGGGGGGACAAAGAGA
>NZ_JBYIRL010000042.1:0-69693 GCF_057708125.1 Actinacidiphila sp. bgisy145 | reverse complement strand
TTCCGCCACCACACCCAGCAGCGCGGTCTCGACGGCGCCGGAGTCCGGTCCGGCGGCCACCGGCGCCGCGACGACCTGGGCGGGCGCGGGGGCCGGGGCCGGGACCTCGACCGGGGCCGGTGCGGCGATCGCGGGCACGGCCACCGGCGCGGGGGCGAGGACGGGTGCCGGGCGCGCCGGTTCGACGTACGCGGCCGGCGCGGGCAGCGCGGGGGCCGGGGCGACGGGTGCGGCGGGGGCCGGGGCGGCGGCGGGGGCCGTGCCCAGCTCCAGCCCGGCGAGGTCGCGCAGGATCTCGTTGGCCCGCAGGTGGGTGCGGCCGATGGCGAGGCCGTGCTCCTTGACCGCGGTGACCCCGGCGATCACCTGGTTCACCCGGCCCTGCTCGTCGGCGCGCTCCAGCAGCCGGGCGAGGCGCTCGGCGCTCTGCAACTGGCCGTTCAGGTAGTCGTCGTGCAGTTCGAGGTGGTCGGCCATCAGGTCGGCCAGGCGGTCGTTGTCCACGGCAGCTGTCTCCAGGACGGCGGGGTCAGGGGCAGGGGGCGCGGCCGGTACGGGGGCGGCCGCGGTGGGCACGGGCAGCGCGGGTGCGGGTGCCGGAGCCGGTACGGGCGCGGGCCGCGGGGTGTCGGCCGGAGCGGCGGCCGCGGCGGGCACGGGCACAGAAGCCGGCACTGGCACCGGTACGGGCACCCGGTAGCCGTTGTCGATCGCGTCCCGGTAGGCCGCCTTGCGCTGCGGCGAGACGTAGTTGATGCCGTTGAGCGGGATCGTCATGCCCGGCGCCGGCTCGCTGCGCCGCGCCTCGGCGACGTAGCGGTCCGCGGTGGCCAGCGGCAGGCCCAGGACGGCGAGTTGGGCCACCGCCTGCTTCAGGGTCAGCTCCGCGTCCCGCTTTGCGCCGCCGTCCAGGGCGACCGCGGTGTGCTCGCGGTCGCCGAGCACCCGTCCGACGAGCCGGGTGAGCACCGAGGCGGGGCCGAACTCCACGAACACCCGGAACCCGGCGCCGTACAGCTCCTCCACGCGGGCGGCGAAGTCCACCGGGTGGACCAACTGCTCGGTGAGGACGCGGCGGTTGGCGGCGAGGTCGGCGCCGTAGACCGCGCCGCGGGTGTTGGGCAGCACCCAGCCGCTCGGCTCGCTCATCTCGGCGGCCGCCACGTGCGCGCCGAACTCGGCGACGGCGTGGGCGACATGGGGGGTGTGGAAGGCGGCGGACACCGGCAGCCGGGAGGCCCGCAGCCCGGCCTGCCCGGCCGCCGCGACCAGGTGCTCGATCTGGTCGGTGGCGCCGCCGACCACGATCTGGTCGGGTGCGTTGCGGTTGCAGACGGACAACCCGGGTCGGTCGGCGAGGAGTTCGGCGACCTTCTCCTCGGGTGCGGTGACCGCCGCCATCGCTCCGGCGTCGAAGCCGGGGTCGGCCGGGGGCGCCATGGCGGCGCCGCGGGCCCGGGCGAGCGCGAAGTAGGTGTCGCTGTCGAGCGCGCCGGCCGCCCACAGCGCGGTCAGCTCGCCGAAGCTGTGGCCGAGGAACCCCTCGGCGGTGAAGCCGAGTTCGGCCAGGTAGCGGTACTGCCCGACGGACAGCGCGCCGATCGCGGGCTGGGCGTGCGCGGTCTCGCGCAGCGCGGCCTCCTGCGCGGTGCGGGCGCCTGCGTCGAAGGAGGGCGGCGGGAAGGCGATCCGGGACAGCGGCCGGGCGTCGGCGAACTGCCGGTTGGCCTCGTCGAAGGCGGCGCGCAGCGGCGGCAGCGCCAGCACGGCGGTCCTGCCGGGGTTGACGTACTGGCTGCCCTGTCCGGCGAAGAGCGCGGCGACCTTGGTGTCCTGGGCGGCGCGGCGGCGGAAGTAGACGCCCTTGGGGTGGGTCCAGGCGTCGGCGTCGGGGCGGGCGCGCAGTTCGCCGAGGGCCGTCTCGCGCAGGGCGGCGAGTTCCTCCCCGGTCCGGGCGACGAGGGCGAGGCGGGCGTGGCCGGCGGGCGCCGGGCCGCCCTGGGCGGCGGCGCCGCTCGCCAGGGCCGCGGTGAGCGCGGCGGTGTCGGGCGCGTGCCACAGGTGGACGGCGGCGACCGGGAACATCACCTCCAGGTCGTTGCCGTCGCCGTGCTCCTCCATGACGAAGTGGAAGTTGGTGCCGCCGAAACCGAAGGAGGAGATCGCCGCGCGGCGCCGGCCGAGCTTCGGGTCGCGAATCCAGGGCCGCAGTTCGGTGTTGACGTAGAAGGGGCCGCTGTCGAAGTCGATCGCCGGGTTGGGCTCGTCCACGTTGATGGTGGGCGGCAGCACCTTGTGGTGCAGCGAGAGCGCCAGCTTGATCATGCCCGCGGCGCCGGCGGCGGCCTTGGTGTGGCCGATCTGGGACTTCACGCTGCCGACGGCGGCGTACGCGCGCTCCTCGGTGGCCTCGCCGACGACGGCGGCGAGGGCGCTCAGTTCGGTGGCGTCGCCGACCGCGGTGCCGGTGCCGTGGGCCTCGAACAGCTCGATGCTCGCCGGTGAGCAGTCCGCGTCGTGGTAGGCGCGGCGCAGCGCGACCATCTGGCCTTCCTTGCGGGGCGCGTAGATGGACTTGAAGCGGCCGTCGCTGGAGGTGCCCAGGCCGCGCAGCACCGCGTAGACGCGGTTGCCGTCGCGCTCGGCGTCGGAGAGCCGGCGCAGGGCGAGCATGCCGATGCCCTCGCCGATCAGGGTGCCGTCGGCGTTCTTGTCGAACGGGCGGATGCGGCCGCCCTTGGACAGCGCCGGGGTCTTGCTGAAGCACATGTACATGAAGATGGTGTTCTCGGCGTCGCAGCCGCCGACCAGCATGGTGTCGGCGCGGCCTTCGAGCAGTTCGCTGACGGCGGCCTTGACCGCGCCGAGCGAGCTGGCGCAGGCGGCGTCGATCGTCATGTTGGTGCCGCCGAGGTCGAGCCGGTTGGCGATCCGGCCGGCGACGACGTTGCCGAGCATGCCGGGGAAGGAGTTCTCCTCCCACGGGGCGTAAGCCAGGCGGAACTTGGCGGCGATCTCGTCGGCGTCCCGCTCGGACAGGCCGCAGCTGCGGACCACTTCCTTGAGCACGGGCGTCTGGAGCCGCGCGGTGAGCGGCTGGGTGAGCTGGTTGGCGCCGGTGATGCCGAGGATGACACCGGTGCGGGCGGCGTCGTACCAGGGCTGGTCGGCCCCGGCGTCCTTGAGCAGGTCGCGGGCGACCACCAGGCTCAGCAGCTGGAGGACATCGGTGACCTCCAGGGTGTTCGGGGGCAGCCCGAACTCCATGGGGTTGAAGGGGACGTCGGGGATGAAGCCGCCGCGCCGGGCGTAGGTCTTGTCGGGCGCGGTCGGGTCCGGGTCGTAGAAGGCGTCGACGTCCCAGTGGGTGGCGGGCACGTCGTCGATGCAGTCGGCGGCCGAGGCGACGTTCGCCCAGAACGCGGTCAGGTCGCGGGACTTCGGGTAGAGCGCGGAGAGGCCGACGATGGCGATGGGGTCACGGGCGAGCCGGCGGTCGAGCGCGGATTCCTGCGAAGGGTTCACGGCGAGTCTCTCTGGGATCTGGGCGAACGGGATCTTCCGTGGCGACGTCCGCGCGGCGCTGGGCGGGCCGGTGGGTCGTCCGGTGGGACCGGCGGCGCGTCCGGTGGAGGCGGGGCGTCCGGTGGAGCCGGGGCGTCCGGTGGAGCCGGGGCGTCCGGTGGAGCCGGGGCGTCCGGTGGAGCCGGGGCGTCCGGTGGGGACCGGCGGGTCGTCCGCCGGTGCCGGGCGGGCCGCCCGGCGGGGTCCGCGGGTCAGCGGGGCGGCCGGAGCACTTCCGCGATGGCCGCCGCGGCGTCGGGGCGGGTCAGCATCGTGTAGTGGTCGCCCGGGGTGGGCGGGCGCAGGTCCAGGCCGCGGGGGGCCAGCTCCTGCCAGCCGAGCGCGTCGTCGCCCAGGATGAGGCTGTTCGTGGCCTTGACCAGGGCCAGCGGCACCGACGAGGGCACCGGCCGGTGGGTGGCGGTCAGCCGGTTGTTGCGCAGCAGGCCGTCGACATAGGTGTCGTAGAGCTTGCGCAGGCCCGGCAGCGGGGTGCTCGCCGCCAGGGCGCCGCAGCCGACCGCCGCGTCCAGGACGCGCAGCAGCCCGGTGTCGGTGTCGAGTCCGGCGGTGCCGCCGGGGCCGAGGGCGACCTCGCGGTTCCGCTTGGCGCCGAGGTACATCGCGAACCAGCGCAGCAGCATGGGCGGGTCGAGCGCGTCGTCGGCCTGCTGGTAGGCGTCGGTGGGCGCGATGCTGTCCAGGAGCACCAGCCGCTCGGGGCGTTCGGCGGGCTCCAGGGTCTCCGTCATCGCCTGCGCGAGCACACCGCCGAACGACCAGCCGGTGAACGTGGTCCGCCCCGCGCCGGACCGGGCGGCCCGGTCGGCGCGCAGCTCGGCGGTGAGCTGGGCGGTAAGGGCGGCCACGGTCAGGTCGCTGCGGCCGCCGGACAGCGCCGCCTCGAAGTACTCCGGGACGCCGGCCAGGTCCAGTACGGCGAACCCGGTGCCGTCCGGCAGCGCGTCCGCGACACCGCGCCACACCTCGGAGGGCAGGGCGCCGGGGTGGACGGCGTACACGGTGTGCCCCCCGGGCGGGGTGGGCCGGTGCCGGCGGACGATCGGCGGCGCCTGCGGGCGGGGGGCGGGGCCGCGGGCGGCGCCGGCGGCTCTAGGCCGAGGCACGCTGCGCGACCTCCTCGGCGAGGTGGGCCGCCAGGTCCTTGATGGTGGGGTGGTACCACAGCGCCGTGGTCTGGAGCTCGAAGCCGAGCCAGTTCTCCATCTCGCCGGCGAGGATCAGCGCCTCGGTGCTGTCCAGGTCGAGTTCGTCGAAGTACTGCTCCGGCGGAACCGCGGCCGGCTCCACACCCAGGCGGTGGGCGATCTTCTCGATCAGCCACTCCTGGGCTTCCTGGGTCGTGATGTTCCCCATGCCATTCCTTCCCGACGACTTGGGTTTCCCGGCGGTCCGCACGTGTGGTCCGGCGGCCTTTTCCCACGGCCGAATTCGGGGTGCGTCCGCGGTTCGGGACAGTAGGCGGGAGGTCTTCGCCCGGGCAACCGGCGGCGGTCCGGAAAACGCCCCGCGGGGCGCCCGCAGCGTTTCGTTCGGTGTGCATGGAAACCAACTGCCCGGGCTGAGCTGGGGAAATACGATACGGCGCGGAGCGTGCGGTTCCGCTGTCAGCATCGCGCCCGCGTGTCAGCGAATCCGTCAGCGGATGTCAGCGGCAGTCGGCGCCCGGCCGGCGCGGAACTCCCGGGGGCCGTGCACGCCGATCCCGGCACGGGCCGAGCGCATATGACGCGCGGGGGGACGTCATTCCCTCCGGCGGCGGACAGCGGTTTACCGCGGCGCCGGCACAGTTGTGGCGGAACGCCGGTGACGGGATTCCGGTTGCGGAATGCCGTTCGCGGGAGGCCCGTTGCGGAGGGAGGGCGCCGCGTCGCGTGGGGCGGGGGTGAACGGGCGGGCCGGCCGCCCGCCGTGGGAGGTCGCCTACGGGCCCGCCACCGCGCGGCCGGGGTGCCCGCCCGGGCCGTTGGCGCCCGCGCCGCCGTCCGCGTCGGTGCGGGACGGCGAGCGGCGCGGGCGGGGCTGCGCCTGCCGGACCGTGGTGCTGCGCACCCACTCCCGGATCGACGCGTTCGGCCGCGCGGCCAGTTGGGCGGCGGAGCGGCGCAGCGCCAGCGGGCGGCGGCCGCACACCTCCGCGAGCGCGGCCGTGGCCTCGGGCTCGGCGGCCGTACGGGAGGCGCCCAGGAAGGCGTCGAGCAGTTCGCGTGCCTCCGCCGCCGACAGCACGTCCAGCTCCAGCGGCTTGGCGCCGTTGCGCACCACCAGGTCGGGCAGCGGATGGCGGCTGGTGACGAGCACCAGATTGCCGGGGGTGCCCGGCAGCAGCGGGCGGACCTGCGCGGAGGTGCCCGCGTCGTCCAGCAGCACCAGGACGTACCGCCCGGCGAGCAGGGTGCGGAACAGCGCGGAGCACTCGGCGAGGTCGGTGGGTATCCGGTCCCTGGCGACCCCGAGGGAGCGCAGGAAGCCGCCCAGCACGCTCAGCGGCTCCAGGGCGGCGCCCGGCGTGCCCTCGCCGCCGCGCAGGTCGGCGTAGAGCTGACCGTCGGGGAACCACGCGTGCGCCTCGTGCGCCCAGTGCACGGCCAGCGCGGTCTTGCCCTGCTCGGGCGGGCCGGAGATGGCCGCGATCGCCACCGACGCCTGGTCCTCGCGGTGGTGGGCCAGCAGCCGGTCGAGCGCGGCCAGCTCCGCGCGACGGCCGACGAACGGCCGCACCACCGGGGGGATCTGCGCGGGCGAGGCGGTGGTGCCGGCCGGGGCGGCGGCCGGCACCGGAACCCCGCGGTCGGGGCCGCCGCGGGGTACGGCCGGGCGGGCGGCGCCGGTGGGGCGGGCCGGGGCAGCGGGGCGGGCCGGGGCCGCCGGTGCGGCGGGGCGGGCGGAACCGGCCGGTGCGGCGGGGGCCTCGTCACCGGGCTGCGCGAGGATGCTGCGGCGCACCTCCCAGATCTCCTCGCTCGGCTCCACCCCCAGCTCCTCGTGGAACCGCGCGCGCAGCTCGCCGAAGAGCCGCAGCGCCGCCGCCTTCTGGCCGGACCCGGCGAGCGCGAGCATCAGCCGCCCCTGCACCCCTTCGTGCAGCGGCTCCTCGTACGCGGCCGCCATCAGCTGCTTCACCACGACGGCGTGCCGCTTCTGGCACAGCGCCAGGTCGGCGAACTCGATGACCATGTCGAAGCGGTGCTGGCCGATGGCGACCACCACCGGGTGCTGGCGCAGCGCGGGCACGTCCTCCAGCACCGGGCCGCGCCAGTGCTGGAAGGCGAGCCCGAACAGTTTCAGGGCCAGCGCCGGTTCACGCTCGCGCGCGGCCACGGCCTGGGCGGTGTACTCCTCGAAGCGCAGCAGGTCCAGCCCGCCGGGTTCGGCCGACAGGGCGTAGCCGCCGCGCACCGTGGTGACCCGGCGCTGGTCGCCGCGCCCGCCCGGGCCGCCCTCGAGGGTACGGCGCAGCCGGGCCATGTAGGTGTGCAGCAGCCCCAGCGAGGAGGGCGGTGCCTCGCCGCTCCACAGCACCTCGGTCATCTCCGCCTGGCTGACCACGCGGTGCGGCTGGATGGCCAGCAGGCCGAGCAGCGTGCGCTGTTTCAGCGGGAGTTCCACCGGTCTGCCGCGGTAGGAGACGGCCAGCGGCCCCAGGACGCGGATGTCGTGTGCGCTCGCGCCGGCGGCCGCGGCCGGGCCCGCGCCGCCGGCCCGCCAGGGGGCCGCGGCCAGGTCCATGCCGACGGCCTCCGCCAGCCGGTCCAGCGAGTGGCGCCGGGGCTGGGCCACGGTGCCGGACTCGATGTAGCGCAGTGCGCGTACGCTCATGCCGGCCCGCCGGGCGACCTCGTTCTGCGTCAGTCCCGAGGCTAACCGGGCCTCGCGCAGAACCGCGCCCCACAAAGCCCCACTCATACCCAGAAGCCTCCCCGTGGAAACGGGCCGATCCGCTTCCGAATTACTGGTCATGACGCGTGGTTCCGCTCGATCATATCGAGGTGTTCCGTCACGTCATCAGGGCGCCGATACCCGCGATCTTGGTTTTGGAACCGGCGATGTGACGCACCGTATCCGGCACGATACGTGGCTGTGACAGATGGGACCAGAGTGCTTGGCGGGCTTTCCGCCCTCCGCCCCCGCTCACCCAAGGTGACCCCGGGGAAAGATCGGTGCACGGCCCGCGCACGACCGGCGCACGCCCCGAAATCCCTTACCAGACAGGCGACTTGGCGATCCGAACGCGCCACGGTGGGGCGCGGCGGGAGCCGTCGTGGGAGCCGTGGCGGCGGCCCGTCCGGTGGCACGGCGGTGACGCCGGCGGGGCGGGCCGGCGGCGGCCGACTGCCGGTCCGGCGGCCGGAATTTCCTCTTCTTCTTGCCGACCGCTCCGGTGCCGCCCGCCGTATCGCGAGGCCAGGCCGCCAAAACGGCCGGGGAAGCGCGCGCCAGAACGGGTACAGGTACGCTCCCAGCGTTTCGCTTACCGTTCCTGTGACCTCATCAGCGGAAAACGTGCGCCCGCCGGCGAAATTCAGCAGATGGAAATGACCGGTTCACATCGTTGTGACACCAGGTATTCGCGGGCCTCGGGGCATGGGGTACAGACCACCAGATCTGCGTCTTTCAGCGGGGAGTTGCGGGAGAATGCCGGTGGACACCGGGCACGACTGGCCGATGGCCGCGCGGGACAGGGAGCTGACCGCCGTCACGGCCGCCGTCGACCACGGCGGCGGGGTCCTGCTGGACGGGGACCCGGGCATGGGCAAGACCAGGCTGCTGGAGGCGGCGCTGGAGCGGGCCGCCGCGGCGGGCCGCAGCGTCGTCGCGGTCGGCGGGGCGTGGCGCGGCGGACAGGAGGACGGTGCGCCGGTCGAGACCGTCGCCACCCTCGCCGACTGCCTGGACCGGCTCGGCGCGCTGCCGCGGCAGGCGGCGGCGCCGCGGCGCCCGCTGGTCGGGCTCGACGACGCCCACCTCGTGGACGAGGCGTCCGCGGCACACCTCTACCGGCTGGCTGCCGCGGGGCAGTTGGCGGTGGCGGCCGCCGTCCGCCGCGGCGCGCCCGCACCGGCCCCGATCGACCAGCTGTGGGTGGCCCGGCTGGTGGAGCGGATCGAACTGGCCCCGTTCGACCGGCGGGCGGTGGCGCGCGCGCTGCACGAGCGGCTGGCCGGGCACCTCGAGGCCGCGACGCTGGAGCGGCTGTGGGCCGACACCGGCGGAAACCCCTTGATCCTGCGGGAGTTGGTGGAGCACTCGCTCGCCGACGGGTCGCTGCGGCAGGTGGACGGGATGTGGCGGTGGCGGGGCCTGGCCGAGCCGCCGACCCGGCGGCTGGCCGCGGTGGTGCACCTGGGGCTGCGGGATCTGGCCCCGGACGAGCAGGAGCTGGTGAACATGCTCGCCCTCGCCGAGCCCCTGGAGGCGGACATCGCCGCCCACTTCGACCTCTCGCGGGCCGCGGAGTCGCTGAACCTGCGCGGGGTGGTGGCGGTGGAGCGGGCCGGGCACCGGCTGCGGCTGCGGCTGGCGCTGCCGCTGAGCCGGGTGGTGGTGGCCGCGCGGATGTCCGACCTGACCGCGCGGCGGCTGCGCCGCCAGATCGCCGCATGGATCGAGAGCACCGGCGCGCGCCGGGCGGACGACCAACTGCGGCTGATCACCCTGCGGTTGGACGCCGGGCTGGTCCCCGAACCGCAGCAGCTGCTCAGCTCGGCGCACACCGCCTTCCAGCAGCAGGACTTCGCGCTCGCCGAGCGCCTGTGCCGGCTCGCGCTGGACAGCGCCGGCGGCCGGACGCCGTACGAACCGGCTCCGTACGAACCGGCCCCGTACGAACCGGCGCCGTACGGACCCGCGGGGCGCGAGGGGCCGGGGTACGAAACGGGCGGGGGCGGCGGCGCGTTCGAGGACCGCGACGGTGACGACGGGTTCGACGGGCCGGGCGCCGCGGCGCGCGGGGCCGGGCCGGACCGGACCGGGCGGGAGGCGGACGGGCAGGAGCGGGGCGAGCCGGAGTGGGACGGGCGGGCCGCGCGTGCTTCCGCCGTGTTGCCGGCTTTCGCACGCCGTGTTTCAACGCGCGTAGCGCCCACCGGAACCTGTCCCCCGGATGCGCCCGCCGACGTCCCGGCCACACTCCTGCTCGGCCGCATCATGGCCGGTCAGGGCCGCCACGCCGAGGCGGAACGGGTCTTCGCCGCCGCGCTGCACGGCGACTGCCCTGCGCCGGACTGCGACTTCCTCGCCGCGGTGCGCGCCCGCGCGGCCAACCTCGCCGAGGGGCTGCGCCGGCTGGCGGACGCCGCGGACGTCCTGGACCGGACGACCGCCGCGGTCGGCGCGGAGCGGGCACTGCCGCTCCAGGGCTACCGCGCGGTCATCGCGATCCTGGCCGGCCGGCTGCGGCACGCCGTCGAGATCGGCGACCAGGTGCTGCCGGCCGAGCCGGCCGCCTCCCGCGTCACTCAGGAACTGCTGCCCGCGGTCGCCTTCGCCCGGATCGAACTCGGCGACCCGGCCGCCGCGTCGGAGCAACTGGCCGCCTGCCGCGGCCAGGTGGACGCATGGGCGGACGACGCCCGGCTGCGCTACTTCGTGCTGCTGGCCCACTGCTGCTTCCTCAGCGGCGACCTCGGCGGTTACGGCGCCGCGCTGGAAGCGGTCCGGCGGCACAGCGGCGGCGACGAGCAGCAGCGCCGGCTGCACGTCGCGCTGCTGCGGGCCCGGCTCCACCGCGACTTCGGCCGGACCGGCGAGGCGGTCGTGCTGCTGCGGGAGGCGAGCGCGGTGCACGGCCACGGCGACGGCGACTGGCTGGCCACGCCCGCCTGGACGCTGGCCCGGCTCGCCGGCGCTCTCGCCCAGTCCGGGCAGCACAGCGACGCGCTGCGCACCCTCGTGGAGGCGCGGCTCGTGCAGAGCGAGGCCGCCGCGCACCCGGTGGCCGCCGACGACATCGCGCTGGAGCGCGCGCTCGTGCTCGCCTGCACCGGCGACCGGTCCGGGGCGGCCGGCCAGGCGCTCGCCGTGGCCAAGCGGGCCGTCGCCGGGCAGCGGCCGGCCGCCGCGGTGGCCGCGCTGCACCTGGCGGCGCGGCTGTCCGACAGCGTGTCCGTGGCCGGCCAGGCAGAACGCCTCGCCGCCTGCACCACCTCCGAGTTGGCGCGGTTGCAGGCCGACCACATCAGGGCCCTGGCGGCCGGCGACGGCGACGCCCTGACGGCCGTGTCCGTACGCTTCCGGGTCCGCGGGGCGCTGCCGCTGGCGGCGGAGGCGGCCGCGCAGGCCGCCCGCGCCTACCGGGCGGCCGGGCGCCGCCGCAAGAGCCGCGAGGCGCGCGCCGCGGCGCACGGCATCCTCGCCGACCACGGCGGCAGCCTGCCGCCGTGGATGGCGACCGAGCAGCCCCCCGTCCACGCTGCGGCCGCCCTCACCGCCAGGGAACGGGAAGTGGCCGCGCTCGCCGCGACCGGCCTGTCCAACCGCGACATCGCCGGCCGCCTCGTGGTGTCCGTACGCACCGTGGAGAACCACCTGCACCGCGTCTACCACAAGCTCGGCGTCACCGCCCGCGCCGAACTGGCCCGCGTCCTGGGCCACTCCCCCGCCCCGGTCCCGATCCACGAGCAGCGCCCCGCCAACCCTGCGCCCCACCCGCACCCCGCCACCGATCCCCACTGCCCCGAATGCGCCCGCCTGGGCGACTGGGCCGCCTCCTGACCCGGCGGCCGGAAGAGGGGCGTGGCGGGGGCACGTTGAAGTGGCGGCCACTCAGGAGGAGCAGTCCGACGGCGTGTTGGCGAGGCGGTAAGGGCGCGGCCCGTGGACCAGGACGGGGACCGGGGCCCGCGTCCTGCTGTTCCGCCCGGCCGGGTGCGGCGCCCGCGGCGCTCAGCCCGCGCTGCCCGCCGCGGCGTCGCGGCCGAGCCACGACCCGTCCGCCGCACCGAACCCGCCCGCCCCGGCCGCCAACCGCTCGATCGCCGACCGCAGCAGGCTCTGCTCCGACATCAACTGCTCGACCTGGAGCCGCAGTCGGAAGACCTCCAGCGCGCTCGCCGGGTCGTCGGGCGCGGGCTGGACGCTGCCGGGGCGGACCGGCGACGGGAACGGCAGTGCCACCGTGGGGAGTTGGCCCGCCCGAGCGACCTTCACGGCCGTACGGTCCGCCTCGCGCACCTCGCGCCGCTGGTCCACGTCCCGCGCCGCGGACGGCACCACGGCCGACGGCACCACCACCGGCGGCGCCCCGCGCCGCCCGCTCCTGCCGCGCGCGACCGCCAACTGGCGCCGGAACCGCTCCCGCCCCGGGTGCGCGGCCACCAGCGCCTCCAACGGCCCCACCACCTGCCGTTCGACGCCCAGCCGCAGCGCCGCGTCGTACAGGTCCTCCGTCGCCTGCAACCGCTCCTCCTCCAGCCGGGCGGCGGCCCCGGCGCACAGCGGGCCGCCGCAGCCGCCGTCCATCGCCGGGCCGCGCCACAGCTTCAGCGCCTTCGTCAGCAGCGTGTAGGCGGTGCGCGGGTCGCCCGCGGCGAACCGGCGGGCCTGGGCGGCCTCCGTCCGGAACTGCGTGCTGTCGATCTCGTCCGGCCGGACCTGGAGCAGGTAGCCGGCGCCGCGGGCGACGAGCCGGGGCGCCTTGGCCCGCGCGGGCTCCACCTCGGTCAGCACCTGGCGCAGCCGTGAGACGTGCGCCTGGAGCGCGTTGGCCGCCTTGTCGGGCGCGTCGTCGCCCCACAGCTCGCGTAGGAGCAGGACCGTCGGCACCGGCGTGCCGGGCCTGGTCGCGAGCGCGCCGAGCAGCATGCGCTGCTTGGGGCTGTTCAGCCGGACCCGCCGCCCTCGCGCGTCGTCGTAGATCTCGGCGGGACCCAGGATTCTGACCTGCATGACGTCCTCCACCCCTCGGTGCGGCCCAGGTTTCCCGGTCCCTTACAGCTCAGCACGCGCACCCGGGCGCGGACCTGAGTGGGCGGTACTCAAAGCCGCGCCGGGCGCGCGGCTGGGACCGCGCGCCAGGGGTGCCGACCAGCCCCCGCGCGGCGCCCGACGCTGCCCCGCCCTGCTCCCGCGTCCCGTCCGGGGTGAGTACCGACCACTCAGGCCCCGGCCCGCGGCCATGTGATCGGCCGGATGCGCACGGGCCGCCGCCGCGGATGAGAAGGTATGCCGTACGGGTGGCGGACCGGGGGTGTCGACCGCGCCCTGGCGCAGCGGAAGCGGAGAGTCCTATGAGCACGCCGGACGGCGGCGACGGTCGGCGTGACCTGCACGGCGAAGGCCCGTACGGCGAGTACCCGCAGTACGGCGAGCCGCAGTACGCCGAGCCGCAGTACGGCGAGCAGCCGCCCGGCCCGTACGAGCAGCCGTACCAGCAGTACCAGCAGTACGACCACGACCAGTACCAGCAGGACGAACAGCCCTACGGCCGCCAGCAGTACGGCCAGGAGCAGTACGGCCCCTACGGCTACACCTCCGTGCCGCAGCAGGGCCCGCCGGCCGCGGACCCGTACGCCCACCTGTACCGGGACCAGTACCGCGGCGAGTACCGCGACGACGACGCCGACTACTCCCTCTACTACGCCCCGAACGTCTACGGCAGCGCCAGCGGCGACGTGGCGGCGGAGGCGACGGGGACGTTCCCGGTGATCGACGTCGACCGGGCGCCGCCGCCCGAGGCGGGGCGCGGGCAGGCCGCCGGCGGCACCCGCAAGGGCTCGGTGCTCGGCTCGAGCGCCGTGATGGCGCTGGGCACGATGGTCTCCCGCGGCACCGGCTTCGTCCGCAACATGATGATCGCCGCCGCGATCGGCCAGGGCGTGATGGGCGACTCCTACCAGGTCGCCTACACGCTGCCGACGATGGTGTATTTCCTGGTCGGCGGCGGCGCGCTCAACGCGGTGTTCGTGCCGCAGCTCATCCGCAGCATGAAGAACGACGCCGACGGCGGCGAGGCGTACGCCAACCGGCTGCTGACGCTGGTGATCACCGCGCTCGGCGGGGTGGTGCTGGTGATGGTGCTGGCCGCGCCGCAGCTGGTGCGGCTGCTGTCGCCGTCGCTGATGTCCACCCCCTCCAGCGCGCACGTCACCGTGGAGATGGCGCGCTACTGCCTGCCGACGATCTTCTTCATGGGCGTGCACGTGGTGGCCGGGCAGATCCTCAACGCGCGGGAGCGGTTCGGCGCGATGATGTGGACCCCGGTGCTCAACAACGTCGTGGTGATCTTCACCTTCGGCATGTACATCTGGGTGTTCGGCAGCTTCGGCCACACCGCGGTGAGCCCGGGCACCATATCCCCGCAGGGCGTGCGGCTGCTGGGCGTGGGCACCCTGCTCGGCCTGGTGGTACAGGCCCTGTCGATGATCCCCTACCTGCGCAAGTCGGGGCTGCGCTACCGCCCGCGGTTCGACTGGCGCGGCCACGGCCTGGGCCACGCGGCCAAACTCGCCCGCTGGACCTTCCTGTTCGTGCTCGCCAACCAGGCCGGGCTGATCGTGGTCACCCAACTCGCCACCGCCGCGGAGAAGTCGGCGGCCGCGCACGGCTTCGCCAGCGGCACCGGCCTGGCGGCGTACACCAGCGCCCAGACCATCTGGCAGCTGCCGCAGGCGGTGATCACCGTCTCGGTGATGAGCGCGGTGCTGCCCCGGATCTCGCGCGCGGCCTCCGACGGAGACGCGGCCGCGGTGCGCGCGGACATCTCGCACGGGCTGCGCACCTCGGCGGTGGCGATCGTGCCCGCCGCCTTCCTCTTCCTGTCCCTGGGCCCCTGGATCGGCGCGCTGATCTACGGCACCGGCGCCAACGGCGGCCGCTCGGTGGGCTACATGCTCGCCGCGTTCGCCCTCGGCCTGATCCCGTACTCGGCGCAGTACGTCACGCTGCGCGGCTTCTACGCCTACGAGGACACCCGCACGCCGTTCTTCAACACGGTGTGGATCGCGGCGGTCAACGCGGCGGTCGCGGGGCTGTCGTACCTGCTGCTGCCGCCGCAGCGGGCGGTGATCGGCATGGCGTTCGGCTACGGCGTCGCCTACTTCGTCGGGCTGCTGGTGGCGCTGCCGCGGCTGCGGCGCCGGATCGGCACGCTGGACGGCCCGCGCATCCGCCGCACCTACAGCCGACTGGTGGCTGCCGCGCTGATCCCCTCGGTGCTCGGCTACTTCCTCGCCCGCGCCACCGAGAGCGCGCTGGGCGGCGGGCTGGTGGGCGCGGCCGGGGCGCTGCTGGTCGGGCTCGTGGTGCAGGTCGGGCTCTTCCTGGCGATCGCGAAGCGGATGCGGATCGAGGAGCTGAACGCGCTGCTGGGGATGGTGCGCGGCCGCCTGGGCCGCTGACCCCGCCCGCGTCCGGCGCGCATCCCGGCCCGCTCCCGCCCGCGCCCGGCGGATCGCCCGTCGGATCGTCATACAACGTGCCCCATATGCGGCAAGCGTGCCGAGCCGTCCCGCGCGTCCCGGTCGGCGCCGCGGCCGCGGGACGCACCCTGGGGCCATGACGTACTGGTTCGGCCGCGCGCACGGCACGCAGACCTCGGGCGCCGGGCGCGAGCAGCTGTTCCTGCTGCTGGGCGGGCTGGTCTGCTCGTTCCTGTTCATCAGGTTCAGCACCCGGATGATCCGCCGGCAGGTGTCCTGGTGGCCGGGGAACGTGCAGCCCGGCGGGATGCACATCCACCACGTGGTGTTCGGCCAGGTGATGATGATCGTCGGCGGGGTGGGCGCGTTCGGGGTGGCCGGCGGGCCGGTGGCGCACGACGTGCTCGCGGTGGTCTTCGGGATGGGCTGCGGCCTGGTGCTCGACGAGTTCGCGCTCGTGCTGCACCTGGAGGACGTGTACTGGAAGGAGGAGGGCCGCCGGTCGGTCGACGCGGTGATCCTCGCGGTCGCGGTGATCGGGCTGCTGGTGGCCGGCGAGGCGCCGCTCGGCGGGTACGTCGGCGGCCGGTCCTACGGGTCGTACGTGGTGGCCGCGGTGCTGCTGGGGTTCGTGGTGCTGTGCCTGCTCAAGGGCAAGGTGTGGACCGGGCTGCTGGGCGTGATGGTGCCGCTGCTCGCGGTGGTGGGCGCGCTGCGGCTGGCCCGGCCGCACAGCCCGTGGGCGCGCTGGCGCTACGCCGCCCGGCCGCGCCGGATGGCCCGGGCCGAACGGCGCGAGGAAGGCGCCCGGCGGCGCGTGATGGCCGCGAAGACCGCGGTGATGGACGCGGTGGCCGGGGCGCCGACCCCGGTGTCGCTGGCGAAGCGGGCCGGGCGGGCGCCGGTGGTGCCGACCGTGGTGGAGGTGCCGCCGTCCCGGCTGGAGGTGCTGCTCGCCCGGGTGCTGCGGCCGCTGCGCGCGCCCGGCGCGGCCGCCGCCGTGTGGTACCTGCGGCTGGCGGGCGTGGTGGACCTGGTCACCGGGCTGGCCGGGCCGCTGCGGGACCGGGTGCGGGCGGCCACCGGCGGCGAGTACGTCACCGCGTTCCTGGTCGGGCCCGGGTTCACCGGCGCCGCGCTGGCGTTCGTGCTGTCGGTGAGCCTGCGGCGGCGCAAGCGGGCGGCGTGGCTGCTCACCACGGCGGCGGCGGCCGCGTACACGGTGGCGATCGCGGTCTCCATGGCCGCGGTGCCCGGCGCGCACCGGCACGCCGTCAAC
Source organism: Actinacidiphila sp. bgisy145 (assembly GCF_057708125.1). Classification (NCBI taxonomy): domain Bacteria; kingdom Bacillati; phylum Actinomycetota; class Actinomycetes; order Kitasatosporales; family Streptomycetaceae; genus Actinacidiphila; species Actinacidiphila sp. bgisy145. Next base: position 53,472 of record NZ_JBYIRL010000042.1, on the reverse strand, counting down.
TGGCTGGCCGTCGGGCTGACGTTGCTGCTGCTGTGCGCGCTGCTGGTCTCGCGCCCGGTCTTCAACGTCCGCGGCGAGCGGCGCAACGTCGCCGTGGGGCTGCTCAGCCTGGTGGTGGGCGCGGCCGTCGCGGTCGGCGCCGGGACGCTGCTGGTGCACGCCACCGACCAGGACCCGCCGTCCCGTTGGGGCCCCAGCGCCCGGTACGCGGTGGTGCGCACGCTGACGCTGTCGGCGATCTTCGACCACCCCGGGATCAGGGTGCCGTGGTGGGCGGACGTGCTGATCAACCTGATCAGCGTGGCGCTGCTGCTGCTCGTGGTGCTGGCGTTCCTGCGCGCGCCGCGCGGCCGGGACCGGTTGCAGCCGGCCGACGAGCGGCGGCTGCGGGAACTGCTGCGGGCCGACGGCGGCCGGGACTCCTTCGGGTACTTCGCGCTGCGCCGGGACCGCGCGGTGTGCTGGGCGCCGGGGCGGCAGGCGGCGATCGTGCACCGGGTGGTGAACGGGGTCACGCTCGCCGCGGGCGACCCGGTGGGGCCGCCCGCCGCCTGGCCCGCGGCCGTCGCGCACTGGCTCGCCACCGCTCGCGCGCACGCCTGGGTGGCAGCGGTCGCGCACGCCGGCGACGGCGCCGCGGGCGTCTACACCGCGGCCGGACTGCACGGCATGGACTCCGGATCGGAACCCGTGGTGCCGGTCGGCGCGCTGCCGCCGGGACCGGCCCGGGTCCGGCAGGCGATGGCCGCCGCCGGCTACGGGGTGGTGGTGCGCCGCCAGCGGGACGTCGCCGAGCCGGAGTGGGTCCGGCTGCGGCAGCTCGCCGACGCCTGGCGGCGGCACGGGCGGGCGGCGGGCGGTGTGCAGTTGGGGCGGCTCGGCGACCCGGCCGACCCGGACTGCGTGGTCGCGGAGTGCGTGGACCGGCACGGCCGGACCTGCGCGCTGCTGGTGTTCGTCCCCTGGGGCGCCGACGGGCTGACGCTGTCGCTGCTGCGGCACGACCAGGAGTCCGGGCAGGGCCCGGTCGACCTCGCGCTGACCGAGGTGCTCTCGCGGGCCCACACCGGTGCGTCGCCGCTGGCCGGGGTGACCCGGGTGTCCCTCAACCTCGCCCCCGAGGGCGGCGATCCGGCCTACGCCGCCTACGGCCCGCACTGGTCGGCCCGCCATCTGCTGTACGAGCGCCGAGCCGAGCTCCCCCGCGTCATCGCCGCCGCGGCCTACACCGAATCCCTCCGCCTCAGCGCCGCCCTCACGCCGCACCATTCCTGACCGGCGGGCGGTTCTTCAGTTCATGTTTTCAGGTCATGTTTTCGGGATGTTTTCAGGTCATGGGCCGGGCGGAATTCGGGAGCCGACACGTCGGGCGGCGCGGAGAAACACCGGAATGTGGCGGCGGAGAAAGGGAATTCGGGTCGCGAGCGGCGCCGGCCGGCCGGTCCGCGCCCGCTCCGCGCCCGATGGGCGCCCGGTCCGCGCCCGGACCGCGGGCTTGGCGGGCACGGCGGGGCCGGGCCGCGCGGGGTGGCGGGGGCGGCCGCACATGCCGACGGCAGCCGTCCGGGTCATTTCCGAAAACGCGGCCGCGCACGCACCGGAAGCGGCGCCGTCGAACGCACCGTCAAGGTGACGGAACATCAACTCCCTTTCCAGTGAACCGTGTTGAATACACCCGGCGAAGCCCTTGGCCCGGGCCACCAGGGGTGATCGGCGCCGCGGGGGCGGGCCGCACCCGAAAGGTGCCGCCACTGCCGTACTCCGAGACGCCCGGCCACCGGTCACGGTAGGCTCTCGCCCCGTACCTGACCGCGATCGCCCGCGACGCCGGTCGTGAGCCCGTGCGCCCGCTCGGCGCGCCCGCCCCCACCACCCTCGCGGGCCACCGCAACACCCCCGGAGAAGTGGAGGATTCGGTTGCCCGATCGAACGACTCCCCCGATTCCGCCGCGTTCTCCCGCACCTCCGCACGGCGTGCAATTGCAGCGACTTGGCGCCGTTCAGCCGGCTGTATATGATCGCGAAGTGGCCGCACCAGGGCCGTCCGAAATCGGCCAGGCACCTTCGAATCCAGCACGGCACCTTCCCGCACCGACCGCCCCGCGCGGCCGGTCCGCCGGGACATCACGTCCGCGCATTCCGGCCACCGGCCGGCGCGCCCGCCCGTATGGCACCGGGCCCGCCCGCCGCCGTCGCCACCTGTCAGCGTCCCCCGACCCCGCCACCGCCCGCGGCCGGGCGTCGCGCCGTGTCCTTAACTCTCATTCCCGATGAGGATCTGATGACCACGTTGATACAGGAGGCGGCCGCCGCGCTGCTGCTGGCGCTCGCCCTGGCCGGCGGCGGCACGGCCCTGCGGTTCCGCCGGAAGGCCCGCACCGGGCTGGCCCGGGCCGAGCAGGAACACGCCCTGACCCGGTCCGCGCTGCGGGCCGAGCAGGAACGCGTACGCCAACTGGCCGCCCGGCAGCGGGCGGTGGAGGACGCGCTGGGCTACCTGGCCGGCTCCGGGCTGGCCGAGGCCACCGCCGCGGCCCTGGAGCCGGGCGAGGAGCGCGAGGTCGAGTTCGTGCTGCCCGAGCCGCTGGCCGGCACCCCGCTCGCCCAGCACGTCGAGGACCTGGTCTCCCGGCACACCGCACTGGTCCGCCGGACCCGGCGCGACGCGCAGGACACCGCGGAGCAGCAGGTGGCGCAGGCCCACGAGGACGCCCGCGACGCGACCCGCGCCGCGGTGCTCACCTTCGCCTCCGCCCTGGTCAGCCTCGGCTCCGAACTCGCCGAGGAGGTCAGCGTCGGCGTGCGCCGCCACGACGGCGACGACGCGTACGAGACGCTGATGGCGATCGACCACACCGCCCAGCAGATGCTGCGCATCGCCCAGGGCTACATGGTGCTGTCCGGCGGCACCCTCGGCCGCCGCCTGCCGGCCACCGAGTTCACCGACATCGCCCGCGCCGCGATGGGCCGCATCCAGAACTACGACCGGGTGCGCACCCAGGAGCTGGACCGGGCGGTGGTGCCGCGCGCGGTCGAGGCGCTGGTGCACACCCTGGCGATCCTGCTCGACAACGCCGTCCGCTACGCCCCGCCGACCTCCTACGCGGAGGTCTCCTTCCGCACCGGGCACAACGGCGTGACGGTGGTCGTGGACGACGCCGGGTTGCAGATGAGCCCCGAACAGCTGGAGCGGGCCCGGGAGATCCTCAGCGGCCGGCAGCCGCTGGACATCCACGCCCTCGGCGCCTACCCGCAGACCGGCTTCCGGGTCGCCGCGCAGCTCTCGGCGCGCTACGGCTTCCGGATCGACCTGGAGGCGCCCAACCTGTTCGGCGGCACCCGCGCGCTGGTCTTCGTACCGGCCGCGCTGCTGACCACGCTCCCGGTCGAGCAGCCGGGCGGGCACCTGCCGGTCCGCACCGCCGCTCAGCCCTACGTGCCGGCGCAGGCCGCGCAGGACCCGCAGCCGTACGAGGCGCCCGCGCCGCGCCGCGCCGAGGCGCGGACCGTCCCGGCCGCCGCCGACCAACCGGCCACCACCCCCGGCGGGTTGACCCGGCGGCGGCGCCGGCCGCAGCCCGCACCGGCGGCCGAGCCCCCGACGCCCCCGGCTGAGGCGAGGCCAGGGCGGCCCGACATCGCCGCCGCGTGGGCCGACGGGTCGCGGCGCGGCCGGGCGCTGTCGGAGCAGCAGGAGCGGGAGCCGTCGGCGCACACCCGGTCGGAGCAGGTCCCGGCGGAGCAGGAGCCCGTACGGGACGCCGGCGCGCGGGAGACCGCCGGACCGGACCCGTCGCAGCACTCGTCGGCCACTTCGAAGGGCGGTTCCTGACATGCTCAAGACTCACGACGACAACGCGCTGGGCTGGCTGCTCGACGAGCACCTCGGCACGTGCCCGGGCGTGCGGTTCGCCGTCCACATGACCTCCGACGGCCTGCTCAGCTCGTACACCAAGACCGTCGACAAGGACACCGGCGACAAGCTGGCGGCCGTCACCGCGGCGCTGCGGGCGGCGGGCCTGGCCTGGGCGGAGGTCACCGGCCGCCGCGGCGAGCCCAACGCGGTGCGCCAGCACCTGATCGAGACCGACCAGTGGATCGGGCTGGCCTCGGCCGCCGCGGAGAACTCGCTGCTCGCGGTGTGCGCCGCGCCGGACAGCGACATCGGCCTGATCAGCGAGCGGATGAACGCGCTGGCGCAGCGGGTCGGCCACGAACTGGCCAGCAGGGAGCGCCGACCCGTCGGCGAGGGCGGCAGGGCGCGGTGAGCGGACCGCGGCGGGACCCGGACCTGGTCCGGCCCTACGTCCGCGCCGGCGGGCGCAGCCGCCCCTCGCGCGACGTGCGCCTGGAGTCCCTGGTGATCGCCGCGCCCGCCGCCCCGCCCCAGGGCCTGGCCCCTGACGCCCGCCGGGTGTTCGCCCTCTGCCGGGGCGGCGTGGTCGCGGTGGCGGAGATCGCCGCCGCGCTGGAGCTGCCGCCGTCGGTGGTCAGGATTCTGGTCTCCGGCCTGATCGACTCCGGCCACCTCGCCGCGCCGGTGCGGCGCACCCGCGCCGACGCGCCGTCCACCGAACTGCTGAAGGAAGTACTGCATGGCCTCCGCTCCATCGCCTGACACCGACCGGTCGAAGGCGGCCGGCCCGCCCGGCGACTCCGCTGCCCCACCGGGTTTCGACTATCTGCCGCCCACCATCACCCGCTCGGCGAAGCTGCTGGTCACCGGCCCGTTCGGGGTCGGCAAGACCACGCTGGTGGGCACCGTGGCGCCGCTGGTGCTGCGGATGGACGAGGCCATGACCGAGGCGAGCCTCGGCGTGGACGACCTGCGCGGCACCCCGGAGAAGACCACCACCACCGTCGCCATGGACTTCGGCCGGCTGCACCTCAACGAGAGCCTGGTGCTGTACCTGTTCGGCACCCCCGGCCAGGTCCGCTTCAAGCCGCTGTGGGAGGGGCTGGCCGACGGCGCGCTGGGCGCGCTGGTGCTGGTCGACACCCGGGACCTGGACCGCTGCCACGACGTGCTGGACCTGCTGGAGGAGTACGACACCCCGTACGCGGTGGCCGTCAACCGCTTCGAGGACGGCGTCGACTACCCGCTGGACGAGGTCCGCCAGGCCCTCGACCTGGCCGAGACGACACCGCTGACCACGTGCGACGCGCGGGACCGGCAGTCCTGTGTGGGCGCGCTGATCACGCTCGTCGAGTACCTGAACTCCCGCGAACTGGAGCCGAGCCCGTGACGTCCCCGCCGTACACCGGCCCTGTGCCGGCCCCTGCCGCGCCCGGCCGGCGCGTGCCGCTGCACACCGAGGAGTTCGCCGCCGACCCGCACGGCGCCTACGCCCGGATGCGGGCGGAGTTCGGCCCGCTGGTGCCGGTGGAGCTGGCCCCCGGCGTCCCGGCGACCCTCGTCATCGGGTACGCGCAGGCGCTGCGCATCCTCAACGACCCGCAGCGCTTCCCGGCCGACCCGCGGGTGTGGCAGCGCGACGTGCCCGACGACTGCCCGGTGAAGCCGATGATGGAGTGGCGGCCGAACGCGCTGCGCTCCTCCGGCGCGGAGCACCACCGCTACCGCGGGGCGAACACCGCGAGCCTGGACCGGGTCAACCAGCACCAGTTGCGGGCCACCGTGGAGCAGGTCGCCGCCGAGACGATCGGCGCGTTCAGCCCCACCGGGCACGCCGACCTGCTCACGCAGTACGCCTGGCCGATCGCGTTCCGGGTGCTCAACGAGATGCTGGGCTGCCCCCCGGAGATCGGGCAGCGGGTCGCCGCGGGCATGGCCGCGATCTTCGAGGGCGTGGACGCCGCCGCCGGCAACCTCCTGCTCGGGCAGGCGCTGCGCGACCTGACGTCCGGCAAGCGCGAGGCGCCCGGCGCGGACATCACCAGCTGGCTGATCGGGCACCCCGCGGAGCTGACCGACGAGGAGATGGACCACCAGCTGGTCACGCTCTACGGCGCGGGCATCGAGCCGACCACCAATCTGATCACCAACACGCTGCGGCTGCTGCTCACCGACGACCGGTTCTCCGGCGACCTGCACGCGGGCAGCCTGTCGGTGCGCGACGCGCTGGACGAACTGCTCTTCACCGACCCGCCGATGGCGTCGTACTGCGTGTCGTACCCGCCGCGGACGGTGGACGTCGAAGGGGTGCTGCTGCCCGCGCACCAGCCGGTCGTGATCTGCATGTCCGCCGCGAACAACGACCCGGCGATCGGCGCCGCGCCCACCCGGCGGGTCGGCAACCGCGCGCACCTGGCGTGGAGCAACGGCCCGCACGCCTGCCCGGCCAAGTCGCACGCCTACCTGATCGCCGAGACCGCGCTGGTCCACCTGCTCGACGCGCTGCCGGAGATGGATCTGGCCGTGCCCGCCGAGGAGTTGACCTGGCGGCCGGGCCCCTGGCACCGCGCGCTGACCGCGCTGCCGGTCACCTTCCCGCCCGTCCCCGCACCGCCCGCCTCCCCGAGCTGAACGGAGCACCGCCGTGTCCCAGTCCACCCCGTTCGTATTGGACCCCACCGGCTCCGACCCGGACTCCGAGCACGAGAAGCTGCGCGCGCAGGGCCCGGCCGCCCGCGTCGACGTCCTGGGGGTGCCGGCCTGGGCCGTCACCGACCCGGTGCTGCTCAAGCAGCTGCTGACCGGGCCGGACGTCTCCAAGGACGCCCGGCAGCACTGGCCCGCGTACGAACACGCCGTCGCGACCTGGCCGTTGGCGCTGTGGGTGTCGGTGCACAACATGTTCACCGCGTACGGCGGCGACCACCGCAGGCTGCGCCGGCTGGTGGCGCCCGCGTTCACCGCCCGCCGGATATCCGCGCTCGGCGCGCGCGTGGAGCAGATCGTCACCGACCTGCTCGACGGCCTGGGCACGCTCGCCGACGAAGCCCCCGGCGAACCGGTCGACCTGCGCGAGCACTTCGCCTACCCGCTGCCGATCCGGGTGATCAGCCACCTGATGGGTCTGCCCGAGGAGCAGCAGGCGGACTTCCGTACCGTGGTGGACGGGGTCTTCTCCACCACGCTCAGCCCCGAGGAGGCGATGGCCAACACCGTCCGCCTGTACGGGGTGCTGGACGACCTGATCGCCGCGAAGCGCACCGCGCCCGGCGACGACATGACCTCGCTGCTCATCGCCGCGCGCGACGACGAGGGCGACGGCTCCGCGCTGGACGAGACCGAGCTGCGCGACACGCTGCTGCTGATGATCAGCGCCGGCTACGAGACCACCGTCAACCTGCTCGACCAGGCGATCGCCGCGCTGCTGACCCACCCCGACCAGCTGGACCTGGTCCGCTCCGGCGGCGCCGACTGGTCGTCGGTGGTGGAGGAGACGCTGCGGCTGGAGCCGGCGGTGAAGAACCTGCCGATGCGGTTCGCGGTGCGCGACATACCGCTGCCCGACGGTCAGGTGATCGCCGCCGGTGAGCCGATCCTCGCCGCGTACGGTGCCGCCAACCGGCACCCGGACTGGCACGGCGAGAGCGCCGGGGAGTTCGACGTCACCCGCAGCGCGCCCGGCCCGGAACACCTCGCCTTCGGCCACGGCGTGCACTTCTGCCTCGGTGCGCCGCTGGCCCGGCTGGAGGCGGAGGTCGCGCTGCGCGCGTTCTTCGCCCGCTTCCCCGGCGCCCGGCTCGCGACGCCGCTGGGGGCGCTGCCGCGGGTGCCGTCCCTGATCACCAACGGCCACCAGACGCTTCCGGTGGTGCTGGGCCCGGCCGGCTGAGCAGCGGCGGGCCGCCCGGAACTCCCGGACGGCCCGCCGCCGTTGGGCCGTTGCGGTGCCTCAGCCCCGCGAAGCCGGCTCGGCCCCGCGATGCCGGCTCAACGCGCGGAGACGCTCAGCCCACGGAGAGCGCGAACACGTGGATGCCGGAGTCGGCGGGCAGCGTCACCGTGGCCACCGTCTTCGAGGCGTCGAGGGCGCCCCCGGTGGTGTACAGGCTCACCGCGTGCGCGCCGATGGTGTCGGTGGCCGGGCGGTTCCAGTTCGCGGTCGTCACCGCCAGCCGGCTGTTGCCGCCGGCCGCGTTGGCGTACCAGTCGGGGAAGTCCACGCTCAACTCCGTGCTGGTGCCGTCGGTGTAGGTGACGGTGACCGTGCCGGAGTGCGCGGAGCCGACCCCGGCGCCGAGCAGGACCTCGATGACCTGCCCGTTCGCCGCCACGTTGTCCGGTTGGCCGGGCTGGGTGTCCGGCCAGGTGTAGTCCAGCCCGTCGGCGGTGACGGTGGCGCCGGGGGTGTAGCCGACCGCCGCGAGCTGGGTGGCGGAGTAGCTGTAGCCGCCCGGGTCGAGGTTCCCGGTCGACGGGTCGCTGTCGGCGCTGATCCCCTCGTTGTCGTACGCGGCCGCGAGGGTGCGGTAGGGCACCACGGTGGTGGCGGTGCCGGTGCGGGTCTGCCGCCCGTCCAGGGTGTACGCCGCCTTGCCGGTGAGGGTGGCGGTCCCGGCGGCCGCGTCCGCGGGCGCGGTCACGGTCCAGGAGGTGCTGACCGCGGAGTGCGCGGCCACGGTCGGGTACGACGTGGTGCTGCCGGCGGCGGGCGCGGCGGTCCACCCGGCCGGCACGGTCAGCGCGAGCCGCGCGCCGCGTACCGCGGTGTCACCGGTGTTGGTGAAGGTCTGCCGCACCGTGGCGGTGCTGCCCGCCCCGGTGGTCGCCGCGGCGGTGACGGCGGTGGCCTGGACACCGGCGGTGCGGTGGACCGTCAGGGACGCGCTGAGCGGGGTGTCGGCGGAGGACTCGCCGACGTACACCGGGTAGCTGCCGTCCTGCACGGTCCAGTCGTGGTGGGCGCTGTCCCACACCCGCAGCGCGTCGGCGCCCAGGGTGAGCTGGACCCGCTTGGTCTGGCCGGGCGCCAACCGCACCTTCGCGAAGGTCTTCAGCTCCTTGGGGGGTTCGCCCGAGCCCTTGGGGTGCCCGAGGTAGACCTGCACCACCTCGGCGCCGGCGCGCTTGCCGGTGTTGGTGACGTCCACGCTCAGGCGCACCGGGTCGGTGGTGCCGCTGCCCGCGGTGAGCGTGCCCGCGCCGGGCGAGAGCACGGACAGGTGCGAGAGGCGGAACGTGGTGTACGTCAGGCCGTAGCCGAACGGGAACAGCGGGGTCTGGTCCTCGTCCTGGTACCAGCGGTAGCCGACGTCGAGCTGCTCGCTGTAGTCGTAGACGCCGTTCACCGCCGGGTAGCGGCCGGGGGCGGCGGCAACCGCGGTCTGGGTGTCGGTGGCCGGGAAGCTGACGGGCAGCCGGCCGCCGGGCGAGGCGTCGCCGGTGAGCAGGGCGGCCAGCGCGTTGCCGTCCTCCTGGCCCGGGTACCACATGTCGAGCACCGCGGGCACGTCCGCGAGCCACGGCATCAGCACCGGGGCGCCGGCCCGCAGCACCACGACGGTCTTCGGGTTGGCGGCGGCGACCGCCTCGATCAGGTCGTTCTCGTTGCCGGGCAGCGCCAGCGTGGTGCGGTCCGACCCCTCGCTGGAGTAGTCGCCGACCACCACGACGGCGGCGTCCGCGCTCTTCGCGGCGGCGACCGCGGCCTGGATCGAGGGGTCGGGCAGGCCCGGGGCCGCCCAGCCGACGCTCACCGACGCGCCGCCGGCGTTCTCGTAGTACTCCACGCGCAGGGTGTGCGGCTCGCCCGCGGTCAGCTGGACCGGGCTGCTGGTGGCCGTCTGGGCGCCGTGGTCGCCCCAGTTGTCGACGATCAGCTTGCCGTCGAGGTAGATCCGGCTGCCGTCGTCGCTCGTCGCGGCGAAGGTGTAGGCGGCGGTGGCCGGCGCGGTGACCGTACCGGTCCAGCGGGCCGAGAACCCGTCGGCGGGGATGCCGTCGCCCGGGGAGCCGTTGCCCCAGTCGAAGTCGATGTCGGTGTCGCTGCGGGTGAGGGCCGGGGTGCCGCTGAGCGTGGTGTTGGCGAAGTACTCGCCTTTCAGCCCGGTCAGCGCGGACGCCGGGATCGCCGGATACCCGCTGCCGTGCCCGGCCTTGACCGAGGTGATGTCCACGCCGCTGCCCAGCCGCGCGGTCAGCCCGCTCAGCGGGTCGACCGTCTTGTACGGGGTGACCGCCGAGCTGCCGCCGCCCCCGGTGACCGCGGTGTCGGCGTTCGGGCCGATCACGGCGAGCGAGCCGAGCTTGCCGGTGTCCAGCGGGAGCACCGAGCCGCTGTTCTTCAGCAGCACGCTGCCGTCCTCCGCGGCGGTGCGGGCGAACGCGCTGTCCGCGTCGAGGTCGGCCGTGACCGGCGCCTTCGGGTCGAACTGCCCGGTGCGGAACTCCAGCCGCAGGATGCGGCGGGCCGCGTCGTCCAGCACCGACTGCGGCACCTGCCCGGCGGCGACGGCCGCGGGCAGCTGGGCGAAGTACGTGGTGCCGGCGAACTCCTGGTCCAGGCCGGCGTTCGCGGCCGCGACGGTGCTGTGGTTGGCGGGGTAGTCGGTGTCCACCACCCCGTCGTACTTCCACTCGTCGAGCAGGATCTCCCGCAGGATCTGCGCGTTCTCGCACGCGTAGGTGCCGTTGACCTTGTTGTACGCGCACATCAGCGACCAGACGTGGCCGTCCTTGACCGCCTTCTCGAACGCGGGCAGGTAGATCTCGTGCAGGGTGCGCTCGTCGATGTCCGAGCTGGACGTGGTGCGGGCGTTCTCCTGGTTGTTGCCCGCGTAGTGCTTGACCTGCGCGGCCACGCCCTGGTCCTGGATGCCGCCGATCTCGGAACTGGCGATGTCGCCGGCGAGTTCGGGGTCCTCACCGAGCGTCTCGAAGTCGCGGCCGCCCAGCGGGGTGCGCACGATGTTCACCATCGGGCCGTAGATCACCTGGTAGCCGCGGGACCTGGCCTCGGTGCCCATCACCGCGCCGTACCGCTCGGCCAGTTCGGTGTCGAAGGACGCGGCCAGCGACACCGGGGCGGGCAGCGCGGTCGCCGGCTGCCCGTCGCGGACCCCGCTCGGCCCGTCGGTGAACTGCATCCCGGGGATGCCGAGCCGGTCGACGCCCGGGATGTAGCCGGTCGCGTGCGAGCCGCTCGGCTTGGCGACCGCCGTCATCAGCGACGCCTTCTCGGCGTTGGTCAGCTGTGCCAGCAGCAGGTCGACGCGCTTCTCCAGGGGCAGGTGGGCGTTGAGCCAGGGCCGCGCGGTGGCGGCGTCCTGCGGGTGTCCTGCGGCGACGGCCGCCGGCATCGCCATCGGTACGGTCAGAGCGACCGCGGCGGTCGCAGCGGCGACCGCGAGTCGAGCCATGCGCATACGATTTCTCCCAGGTGGGAACGATGCCCCGACCGCTTACGACCGGGCCATCTGCGGGTACCGAGTCGCGCTGTGTCCGCGTTCACAGGGTCCACAGGTTTCACAGGATGAACGCAAACGCCTGGAAGTGTGCGCCCGACGCATGGCAGCGTCAAGGAAGTGAACAGACCCGCACAACGCGGCGGCCCGCGGCCCAGCCGCCGCTGTCGCCGCGTCAGGCCGGCTGCGACGGAGTGATCTTGCGCAGGAGGTCGCGGAGCGTGGTGACCTCGGCGGGGGTCAGACCGGCGAACGAGCCGGGCGGGGTGGCGTCGGCGAGTTGGGCGCGGCGGGTGAGCGCACGGCCCTCGTCGGTCAGGACGATCACCTTGATCCGCCGGTCGGTGGGGTGCTGTTGGCGCGTGGCCAGCCCGCGCCGTTCGAGCGCGTCGACCAGCGAGGTCACGTAGGAGTTGTCGCAGCCCAGCCGCTTGGCGAGCTGCCGCATCGGGACCGGCTCGTCGAGCGGGAGGACGAGCAGCGCCCGTAGGGGCGCCAGCGGCAGCCCCGTCTCCTGGACGATCTGGTGGAAGGCCGCCATCGCGGCCGGATTGTGGCTGATCGCGCGGATGCGCTGCCACGCCTCGGCCGCGGCGTCGTCGCCGTGGTCGTCCGGGACCGGGATCGGAAGGTCTGACGCCGTGATCACATCGCCACCCTAGCCCATATCGCTGGCATCATCAATAGTTGAGTATGTCAGTGATAGTGCTAGCGTTTTTCCATGAGCCTCCGCCTGGATCAGAAGCCCGTCGTGGCGACGGTCTACGTCGCCGCCATGTTCATGGCCGTCATGGACACCACGATCGTCAACGTCGCCCTGCCCACGATCGGCAGCGACCTGCACGCCCGCGCCGGCAGCGTCGGCCTGGTCTCGATCGCCTACCTGGTGAGCCTGGCGGTGTTCATCCCCGCCTCCGGCTGGCTCGGTGACCTGATCGGCGGCAAGCGAGCGCTGCTGGGCGCGATCGGCCTGTTCACGCTCGCCTCGGCCCTGTGCGGGATCTCCACCGGCCTGGACGAGCTGGTCGCGTTCCGCGTCCTGCAGGGCGTCGGCGGCGCGGTGATGACCCCGGTCGGGCTGGCGATGCTCTTCCGGGTCCACCCGCCGGCCGAGCGGGTCCGGATCTCCGGTGTCCTGGCGCTGGTCACCGCGCTGGCACCGGCGCTGGGCCCGATCCTGGGCGGGGTGTTCACGACCTACGCATCCTGGCGGCTGGCGTTCTTCGTCAACGTGCCGATCGGCGCGGCGACGTTGGCGTACGGCGTCGCGGCCCTCGCCGGCCACGTCCCCGCCCGCCCCGGGCGGCTGGACGTCAAGGGCCTGCTGCTGTCCGGGCTGGGGCTGGGCTCGGTCATGTACGGCATCTGCGAGGGGCCGTCGCGGGGATGGACGGCCGCACCCGTCCTGGCCGCGGCCGGCGCGGGCGCGGCGCTGCTGGCGGCGCTGGTCCTCGTCGAGTCGCGGGCGGCGCACCCGCTGGTCGACCTGCGGCTGTTCGGCAACCGCATGTTCGCCTGCGCGACGGGCCTGTACGGCCTCGGCTCGGTCGCCTACCTCGGCGCGCTGTTCCTGGCCTCGCTGTTCTTCCAGGACGCGCTCGGCCTGTCCGCGGTGCGCGCGGGCCTGACGGTGTTCCCGTCCGCGCTCGGCGTCATGGCCGGTGGCCAGCTGGTGACCCGCGTGCTCTACCGGCGCTTCGGACCGCGTCGGATCGCGGCCGCCGGGCTGCTGGTCATGGCGGGCACGCTGGCCTCGATGACCGGGGTCGGCACCGGCGCCGCCACCGGGAGCGGCACCGTGCCGGTGCTGCTGGCCATGCTCGGCCTGGGCCTGGGCGTCTCCTTCGTGTTCATCCCCAGCCAGGCCGCGTCGATGGCCACGGTCTCCAAGGAGCGGACCGGGCGGGCGTCCTCGCTCTTCAACGCGGGCAAGCAGCTCGGCGGCGCCGTCGGGGTGGCGCTCCTCAGCAGCGTGCTCGCGGCCACGGGTCCGGCGCGGGGCGGCAGCGCGGGCCGCGCCGCCGCGGACCTGGGCGCGTACCACGCCGCGTTCCTCGTGGCCGCGGCCGTGTCGCTGCTGGCCCTTCCGGTCGCGCTCGCCGTCCGCGACGCGGACGCCGCCGCGACCATGGCGCCGCGTCAGGCCCCGCGCCCCGCACGGCAGTCGGGCTGACCGTCGCGACGTACCGCCGGCCGCCGGACCGGAGTCGGTGCGGCCGCGGTCACCCGGGGCCGTCGCTCGCGGCGGCCAGCAGCGGGACGAGGACGTCGCTGATCGGGGTGGGGATGCCGTGGGCGCGGGCGCGGCGCGGGATGACGCCGTTGCGGATGTCCCACTCGAGCGGGCGGCCGGCCTCGCGGTCGGCGAGGATGGAGGTGCCCAGGTCCGGCGGGAACGCCCGGAACGCGTCGACGATCTCCTGCGGCACCTCGTCGCCGAGCACCGCGCCCTCGGCCCGGGCGACCCGCAGGCACTCGCGCAGGTAGTCCGCCGTCAGCCGGGCGATGTCGGCGCGGGCGTACATGCCGGCGCGGCGCCCGGCCAGGACCATCAGCCCCGCACCCGCGTTCTGGAGCAGTTTGCGCCAGGCCACGGAGGTGAAGTCCGCGGCGAGGTCGACCAGGCACCGGGTGCCGTGCAGCGCGTCGACGACCACGCGGGCCGCGGGCACGTCCGGCAGCGTCAGGCGCGCCTGGCCCCGCAGCCGCACCGCGCCGTCCGGCTGGGCCTCGGCCGGGAACCACACGACCGAGGGCAGCACCGGGCAGCCGGGCGCGTACGGGGAGATCGCCGCTTCCTGCTCGACGCCGTTCTGGAGCGCGCAGACCACGGTGCCCGGTGCGCACAGCGCCGCCAGCCACGGTGCCGCGGCGGCGACCTGGGTGGACTTGACTGCCAGCAGCACCAGGCCGACCGGTTCGGCGTGTGCCGGGTCGGTGCGCACCGGGCCGGGCACGGCCACCAAGCCGTCCTCGTCCCGCAGTTCGAGGTGCGCGCGGGGTGTGCGGCCGTAGAGCGCCGGGGTGCGGCCGGCCTCGTGCAGGGCCGCCGCGACGGTGGTGCCGATCGCCCCGGGGCCGACCACGGCGACGGCCGGGCCGGTGGGCGGGTGCTGGGGATCGCCGGTCTGAGCCATGACCGCCACGTTACTCTGTTACACGTGGACGACAAAAGAGGTAACGATGTTTCGTCGCGGGCGGACGACCCGCTCACCCGCTGGCTCGGCACCGTACGGGCGCGCAGCGGCGCCCTGCCCGCGAGCGAGGCGAAGGTGGTCGAACTCCTCCTCGCCGACCCGCTGTTCGTCGGCACCGGCACCACCGCGCAGGTCGCCGCACGCGCCGGGGTGTCCGCCCCGAGCGTGGTCCGCGCCGCCCGCGCGATCGGCTACCAGGGCTTCACCGAACTCAAGTTGGAGATCGCCCGCGCCCGCGGCACCACCGAGTTCTTCGCGCCCTCCGCCGCGCTCACCGAGGACGCCACCCCCGCCGCGGTGGTCGAGGCAGCAGTCCGCACCGGCCACGACGCGCTGACCGCGCTCGCCGGCGCCCTGGACCCGGCCGCCGTGGACGCGGCGGCCGACGCGGTGCGGGCGGCCGGCCAGGTCCTCGTCGTGGGCGCGGGCACCTCCGCCGCGGTCGCCGCGGACGCCGTCTTCCGGCTGCGCGCGCTCGGCGCGCGGGCCACCGGCATCGCCGACCACGAGTCGGCGATGATCGCCACGCGCCTGCTGCACGCCGGCGACGTCGTCATCGCGGTCAGCGCCACCGGCCGCACCTCCTCCACGGTCGCCGTCGCCGACGCCGCCAACTCCGGCGACGCCACGCTGATCGCGATCACCGACCACTACGGCACGCCACTGGCGTCCCTCGCGGACGTCGCCCTCGTCGTCGGCGGCTCGCCGCTGCCCGCGCAGATGGCCGCCGCGGGCAGCCGCCTCGCCCACCTCGTCACCGTCGACGCCCTCGCCGCCGCGCTCGCCCTGCGCGACCCCGAGCGCCGCCGCCTGGCCGACCGCGCCGGCATCGACCTCCCCGACATCTCCTGATGCGCCCGGGCACGATATCGATCGTCCTCGTCGCGGCCGCCGCCCACGCGGTGTGGAACACGGTGTCGAAGTACAAGCGGGGCGACACCGCCGTGTTCGTGTGGGCCTACACCTGCGCCGCGACCCTGCTGTGCGTACCGATCGGGGCCGTCCCCCTCATCACCGGTGCGCAGCACGCCACTTGGCGGCTCGGGGCCACCTGCCTGGTCTCGGCCGGACTGCACGCGGTGTACTCGCTGACGCTCCAGACCGGTTACGACCGCTACGAACTCGGCGTGGTCTACCCCGTGGCCCGCGGCACCGGGCCGGTGCTGACGATGTGCTTCGCGATCCTCCTGCTCGGGGAGCGGCCCACCGCGGTCGCGGTGCTCGGCGCGGCCGTGGTGGTGGCCGGGGTGGCCGTCGTGACCGGCAACCCGTTCCGCGGCGGCGGGGCCGACCCCCGCGGGGGCGTGCTGTGGGGCGCGGCCACCGGTGCCACGATCGCCGCGTACACCCTCTGGGACGGCTACGCGGTCGCGTCGATCGCGCCCGTCACGTACTTCACCGGCACGTTCCTGTTGCAGAGCCTGGTCCTCACCCCCCGGGCGCTGCGCCGCCGGGAGCGGATACCGGCCGCCCTGCGCACCGACACCGGACCGATCCTGACGGTCGCGGTGTTCTCGCCGCTCGCCTACATCCTCGTCCTCACCGCGATGCGCACCGCGCCCGTCGCCCTCGTCGCCCCGCTGCGCGAGTCCTCCATCGTCCTCGGCTCCTTCCTCGCCTGGCGCCTCTTCCACGAGGGCGACCTCGCCCGCCGCATCCTGGGCGCCGCCATCGTCCTGGCCGGCATCGCGGCCCTCAGCCTCTGACGGCCGGGGGCGGCGCCCAACACGCCCGCGAGCCCGCGCTGTTCGGGGAGTGGTTGGGGCGTGGGGGCGGGGCTAGGGTGGCGGGCGTGACGGAGCGGGCGGGGAGCGTGGTGGCGGGGCGGTACCGGCTGGTCGAGGTGGTCGGGCGGGGCGGGATGGGGCGGGTGTGGCGCGGCCTGGACGAGGTGCTCGGGCGCGAGGTGGCCGTCAAGGAAGTGGTGCTGGCACCGCAGTTGGCGGAGGACGAGCGGCAGGCGCTGATCCGGCGGGCGACGGCGGAGGCGCGGACGGCGGCGCGGCTGAGCCACGAGGGCATCGTGACCGTGCACGACGCGGTGGAGGACGACGAGGTCCCCTGGATCGTCATGGAGTTCGTCCGGGGCGGGTCGCTGGGCGACGCGGTCCGGCGCGAGGGACGGCTCGACCGGCACCGGGTGGCGGCGGTCGGCGCGCGGATGGCCGAGGCACTGGCGCACGCGCACGCCGCGGGCGTGGTGCACCGCGACCTGAAACCGGACAACGTGCTGCTGGCCGCGCAGGGCGCGGTCCTCACGGACTTCGGCATCTCCCGCATCCTGGACGCCACGACCCGGCTGACCCGCACGCACACCATGGTGGGCACCCCGCAGTACATGGCGCCCGAGCAGTTGGAGGGCGGGCCGGGCGGACCGGCGAGCGACGTGTGGGCGCTGGCGGCGACGCTGTACACGGCCGTCGAGGGCCACCCGCCGTTCGACGGGCCGACGTTGACCGCCGTCATCGCCGCCGTGCTGACCCGCGAACCCGAAGCGCCGCGCGAGGCGGGGCCGTTGGCGCCGCTCATCCTGGCCGCGCTGGCCAAGGACCCCGAGCAGCGCCCCGGCGCCGCGACCCTGGGGCGCCGCCTGCGCGACCTCGCCGGCACGGAGGACGCCGTCCCGGCCCCCGCCGACCCGACGCCCACCGCCCCCGCCGACCCGACGCCCACCGCACCGGCCACCCCGGCGCACCCTCCCACCGCATCTCCGGCCCCCGCCTCCGACCTCACCACCGAAACCGCCCTGGTCCCGCCCCCGGTCACCAACCCCCCGGCCCCGCCCGCCACCCGCCGCCGCGCCCTCCTGCTCGGCGCCGCCGGCCTCGCCGTGGCCGCCGCGGGCGCGACCACCGCCGCGCTCCTGGTCCCCGGCGGCCACCACGGCGGCACCGACGCCAAGTCCACCCCCGCCCCCGGCGCCAAGTCCACCGCGACAGGCAGCGCCGCGGACTTCACCAGTTACCAGGGCGGCGTGAACTCGATCGCGTTCAGCCCCGACGGCAGGACCCTCGCGGGCGGCTGCGACGACCACGCCGTACGCCTGTGGGACGTCGCCACCCGCCGTACGGCCACGCTCACCGGCCACACCGGCGCCGTGAAGGCCGTGGCGTTCAGCCCCGACGGGACCATGCTGGCCACCGGAGGCGAGGACAGCACGGTGCGGCTGTGGCACGTCGCCACCCGCACCGCGTTCTCCACCCTGTCCCCGGGGGACACGGTGGAGCACCTGGCGATCAGCCCAGACGGGAAGACGCTGGCCACCTCGGGCACCCTGTACCCGGCCCTGTGGGACCTGCCGTCCGGCGCGTTCCGCACCCTGCTCACCGGGGACGGCGTCATCCTGGACTCGCTGGCCTTCTCCCCCGACGGCCGGACCCTGGCCAGCGGCGCCTTCGACAGCCGCGACTACCAGGTGGGCCTGTGGAAGGTCACCGCCCACCCCGGCCGCACCCTCGACTACACGGCGCTCCTCGTCAGCGGGAAGACCGGCCTCGTCGCCACCATGGCCTCCGTCGCCTTCAGCCCCGACGGCAGGAACCTCGCAGGCGGCGGCAGCACCCTGTCCGACAACGGCACCACGGTGTGGGACCTGGCCGGCCGCTCGGTGGTCACCACCGTCACCACCCCCTCCGGCGCCCCGAACGCGGTCGCCTACAGCCCCGACGGCAAGGCGCTCGCCGGGGGTATGAGCGACGGCACCGCCTGGCTGTGGAACCTCCCCACCTACGCCGTGATGGCCACGAGCAAGGGCCACCCGGGCGGGGTCCGGTCCCTCGCGTTCAGCCCCGACGGGAAGACGGTCGCGCTCGCGAGCAGGACGGTACGGCTGTGGGACGTGGGCTGAACCCGGGCCCTACCGGCGGTCGGAGCAGGCGATCAGAGCCGGCGGAGCCCGCTGGGGCAGCCCGCGGTCAGAGCGCCGCGGTCACAGCGCCGCGAGCGCGGGCAGCAGGAGCGTGGCCGCGGTCACGTCGGCGGTGAGCGCGCGGTCCCCCGGCGCCGACGGCAGCCCGGGCGAGTCCAGCACCGCGCGGACCGGCGCGTCCGCGGCGAGCAGCGCCGACGGCTGGGTACGCAACGCCCGTACAGCCGCGACGAGTTCGCAGGCCAGCACCAGCCGGTAGGCGCCCGCCGCGCGCAGCGCCTGCCGCGCCGCCTGCGAGGCGAAGCTCGCCGCCTCCTCCAGCCCGCGGGAGATGACGGCGTGCCCGGCCGAGGCGGGCGCGGACGCGGCGGCCCGCAGCTCCGCGAGCGCGGAGTTGGCGCTGTACTCCAGGATCATGATCCCCGAACTGGCGGCCGGGCCGTCGGCGAGGAAGGGCCGCAGCCCGGTGATGTCGGGGTCGCCGAGGTGCCCGAGGCGCGCGGCGGACAGCCGCGCGGTCTGGAGCACCGACAGCGCGAGCTGGTCGAGCCCGAGGCCGAGCGGCGCGGCGAAGAACCCGCCGTGGTGGTGGACCGCGGGCCCGCCGTCCGGCCCGCCGTCCTCGCTGATCAGCGGGTTCTCCGGCGGGCAGTTGATCTCGACGCCGACCACCCGGCGCAGCGCCCCGACCGACTCCAGCGCGGGCCCGTGCACCTGCGGGAACGCCCGGAAGCCGTACGGGTCCTGGATGCGCCGACCCGGCACCTGCGGCCGGTCCGGCTGCCCGAGCAGCCGGCGCACCTCGGCGGCGGCGTGCCGGGTCCCGGCGTACGGGCGCAGCGCGTGCACCGGCGCGGCGTACGCCTCCAGGGAACCGCCGACCGCGGCCAGCGAGAGCGCGGCGACCGCGTGCGAGGCGCGCAGCAGCACGTCGATGTCGTGGCAGACCAGCGCGGCCTGGCCGAGCGCCAGGGCGTTGCTGCTCATCAGGGCGAGGCCGTCGCCGCGCTGGAGGGCGACGGGCGCGGGTCCGGGCGCGGTCGCGCTGGTCCGCGGCGGCACCAGCGGCCCGCCGCCGGGGTACGGATCGGCGTGCACCCCCACCGGCGCCTGGTCGTACGCACCCGCGCCGTCCGGCGAACCGCCGCCGTACGCACCGGCGCCGCCGTCCGCACCCGCGCCGGCCTCCGGCCCGATCGGGTCCAGTTCCGGGCCGAGCGGCCCCACCGGGTCGGCCAGCCAGGGCCGTTCACCGATGAGCGTCAGCCCGGTCTGCGCCAGTGCCGTCAGGTCGCCGGTGCCCACCGCCCCGAACTCGTTGACCGCCGGGTGCACATGCAGCCGCAGCGCCTCGACCATCGCCCGCACCAGCGCGGGTTGCAGTCCGGAGCCGCCGGCGAGCACCTGGTTGGCGCGGACCGCGAGCATCGCGCGGACCTCGCGGGCCGGCAGCAGCGCGCCGACGCCCCCGGCGTGGCTGCGCAGCAGCCGCAGGTCCTGCTCGTCCTTGTCCTCGTCGCTGAGGAAGACCATCCGGTTGGCGCCGACGCCGGTGTCGCGGCCGTAGATCCGGCCGGAGGCGGCGAGCCGGCGGGCGGTGTGCCAGGAGCGCTCGGCCCGGGCGTACGCCTCGGCCGGGACGGCGGGCTCGGTCACGCCGTCGGCGAGGAGCGCGACGCCGTCGGCGTCGAGGCCGAAGCCGTCGAGGACCGCGTTTCCGGGCGCCGCACCCGCGCGCCGGGGCGCGGGGGAAGCCTCGTGGCCGCGGTGCGACGACGACTCAGGGGGTGTTCCCATGGTCGCCTCCGGCGGGGCCCGTGCTGAGAGGTGGAGGGTGAACTCGCGTGCCGCACGGCCGGATCGACCGTGCGCGTCGAGATGCTACGCCGGGCCTTCGGCGCGTCGCGCGCCGCCCCCCGGGGTTCCGTGGTAGCGGGACCCCGGGGCCCGGGACGGCCGGCGACTCGGCCGGCGGCCCGGGTGGTGCGGCGCCCGGTTCAGCTGGTGATGCCGATGGACTTCAGCCACGCCTGCGCGACGGCCAGCGGGTCCTTCTTCTCCGTCTGCACCTGGGTGTCGAGGTCGAGCAGCTTCGCGGTGTCGAGCTTCGCCGACACGTTGTTGAGCGCGTCGATCCCGGTCTGGTTCAGCCCGGTCTTGTAGTACAGCGGCAGCACGTTGCCGAAGCCGAAGAGGTTCTTCGGGTCCTGGAGCGTGACGAACTTCTCGGCGGTGATCGTCGGGTCCGTGGTGAAGATGTCCGCGGCCTGGACGTTGTTGTTCTTCAGCGCCGACTCGGTGAGCGGGCCGCCGGCGTCCAGCGCCTTGAACGACTTGGGCACCACGTTGTACTCGGACTTCAGGCCCACCAGGCCCTGCTGCCGGGTCTGGAACTCCGGCGAGCCGCCGATCACGATGTCCTTGCTGATCGCGGCGAGGTCGGCGATCGAGGACGACCCGGTCAGGTGGTACTTCTTCGCGGTGGCGGCGTTGACCGTCACCGAGTCCTTGTCCTGCGCCGGGGAGTCGGAGAGCACGGCCAGCTTCGGGTCGAGCTTGGCGGTGATCGCGGCGTCGGTCTCGGCCGCGGTCTTCGCCACCGCCTTCGGGTTCAGGTACGACAGCAGGGCGCCGTTGAACTCCGGCAGCACCGTGAGCGTGCCGTTCTTCAGCATCCCGTAGGTGGTCTCGCGGGTGCCGATGTTGAGCTTGTAGCTGACCTTGATGCCCTTGGCCTTGAGCGTCTCGCCGTAGATGTAGGCGAGCACGGTGCTCTCGGCGAAGTTGTTGGAGCCGACGACCACGGTGCCGCCGGACGCCTTCTTCCCGGCCAGCGGGTCGCCGCCGCTGCCGCTGTCCGACGAGGAGGAACAGCCTGCCAGCAGTGGCGCCGCCACGGCAGCGACCGCCGCCACCGCGGCAAGTCGGCGGTAGCTCGGGCTGGTCCAGGTGCTGTTCTCGCGAGTTGTCACGGTTTCCGCTTCCGCCTCGGTGTTCGAAAGATGATCAACGGTGTTCGAAACATGCCTGCCGACGATCCAATCCAGCAGCTTCCGTCGCAGTCAAGCGAACCCTGGTCACTGATTGGCATCGGCGCGACCGCGGCGGCCGGCCGGGCGGTCGGAGCGCACCGCGCTGACCTGCGACAAAGTCGATTTTCTGCCGACTAGGGCGGGTACGTGCGTAACAGGATCTTGATCTGCCGGCCAGTTGCCGTACCGCAAGACGAGGTAGTCTCCGGGCAGTTGGCGACCATTCCCGGACTGGCACGGGAAGTTTTTCGGCCACTTCCACACAGCTAGAGTGCTCCGGGTGGTCGAAGTCACGGAGGAGGGCGCGTCGTGTCCGCGAACGGAGCGAACGGACCGGAGCAGGAGCATCCGGTACCGGATGTCCCGGCACCAGGGGGCCGTTCACCGCGAACATCCGCACTCGCCCGGTTCGCCGACCGCCGGCCCTTCCGCCGCAAGCTCGACGTCCTGCTCGGCGTTCCGCTCGTAGTGATCGCCCTGCTGCTCGGCTATGTGATCTACGGATTGGTCGGGCAGGCCAGGGACGCGGGCTCCGCGGCCCAGCTGGTCCGCAGCAGCCGCCAGGTCGCCACGCTGGTCGACCGGGTCGAGTCCGAGCACCAGCAGGCACTGCTGCTGTCAGTCCGCTACGAGTCCGCCACCAACGGCTCCCGGCCCTCGCTGACCGCCTACCGCGGCGCCCAGAGCGCGGTGGACCGCCAGGTCACCGCGGTCCGCAAGGCGTTCGGGTCGCGACTGCCGTCCGCCGAGAGCCAGGTCCTCAAGGAGATCGCGGGCCTGAGCAGCCTGCGCAGCACCGTCGAGCAGAGCTACCTGCCGGCCGACAACATCGACCCGGCGTACACCTCGGTGATCGACGACCTGATCGACGGCCTGGGCCTGGACACCGACACCAACCTGTCCACGTCCCGCACCGGCAACCTGCTCGACTCGCTGCTGCGCGCCGAGGCCTCGCACAGCTCCTTCGAGACCAGCGTGTTCTCCGCCCAGACCGGCGACGCGAACGCGCTCATCGAGTTCGTCAGCGCGGTCGGCGCCGAGCAGGTCTACACCACCGAGGCGGCCCGGTTCGGCCGGTACGCCACCGCGCGGCAGGCGTCCGAGCTGGGCGCGATCGAGCAGGGCACGGCCTGGAACACCATCTCGCAGCAGTACGCGGGCCTCCAGGTGGACCCGAGCACCCTGGTGGCCAACGGCCCGGGCGCGATCAAGGCCGCGTTCACCTCCGCCCTCAAGGCGTACCCGCAGTACCAGCAGCAGGCCGAGAGCCGGCTGCGCGTCACCAACTCGCTCATCGGCCAGATCGCCGACCGGGCCGACAGCGCGTCCAGCAACGCCTGGTACCGGGCGGCCTGGCTGCTGGCCGCCGCGCTGGTCGCCTTCGCACTGTGGCTGGCGCTGTCGGTCGCGATCCGCCGCTCGGTCATCCGGCCGGTGCAGGCGCTGACCGGGGTGGCCGCGGAGGTCGCCGAGGTCGCCGGGCGCGAACTGGCCCGGGTCGCCGACGACGACGCGTCGGACGACAGCCCGGCGCTGCTGCGCGAGATGCCGGCCACCGCCCGCGACGAGATCGGCGACCTGGCCGCGGCGTTCAACCGGGTGCAGACCACCGCGGCCGCGCTGCTGGAACGCCAGGTGCTCAGCCGCCGCAACACCGCCGAGATGTTCGGCAACGTCGGCCGCCGCGTCAGCAACCTCACCGCCCGCCAGCTCTCGCTGATCGACGCGATCGAGCGCGGCGAGACCGACCCCGCGCTGCTGGAGCGGCTCTACCGCATCGACCACCTCGCGGTCCGCCTCCAGCGCAACGCCGACAGCCTGATGCTGCTCGCCGACATCCGCGAGTCCGGCTCGGAGACCGAGCCCACCCCGCTGACCAACGTGGTGCGCGCCTCGCTCGGCCAGATCGAGGGCTACGAGCGGGTCGTCCTGCACGCCGAGACCGAGGTCACCGTCGCGCCGGACATCATCGCCGACCTGACGCTGATGCTCGCCGAACTCCTGGAGAACGCGGTCGCGTTCTCCCCCGCCCGCAGCCCCGTCGAGGTGGTCGTGGGCGCCCGCGCGGACGGCGCGGTGGTCGAGATCGCCGACCACGGCCTGGGCATGAGCGCGGACCGGCTCGCCGAGGAGAACGCCCGGCTGGTGCGCCGCGAGCGCCTCGACCTGGTGCCGACCAAGGTGCTCGGCCTGTTCGTGGTCGGCAGCCTGGCCCGGCGCTGGGGCGTGCGGGTCGTGCTGACCCGCACCCAGGGCGGCGGCGTCACCGCGCAGGTCGCGATCCCGGCGGCGCAGCTGCTGTCGGCCAGCCCCTACGCCGAGTCGCAGCAGCCCTCCGGCGCGCAGGCCGGGGCGGGAGCCGGCATCGGAGCAGACGGCCGAGCTGCTGGGCGAGCCGGCGGGCGAGCCGGTTTCGAGCACCCGAGCGGCGCCGGACGCGAGCCGCGCGGCGGCAGGTCGTACGAGGTCGCCCCGTACGACAACAGCCCGCGCGAGGTCCGGCCCTACCGCGAGGAGCCGCAGCCCAGCGGTACGTACGACAGCGCCCCCTACGGCAACGGCGCGTACGGCGGCGGGGCCTACGCCAGCGGCGCCTACGGCAACGGCCGGCCGCAGGGCGAGGCGTACCAGGCCGGCCCCGCGTACGGGGACCTGCCGTACGGGGGCCGGGCCGCGGAGCTGGAGCGCGGCGACCTGGCCGAGCGCGGCGAGCGGGCCGCGCGCACGCCCCGCCACGCCTCCCGGATGCCGCAGTTGACCGACGGCCGCGAGCACCCGGCCCCGCCGGCCGAGTCGCGCCGCGGCGGCGGGCGGCACGCCGCGCCGCCGCGCGAGGACGACTTCCGCGGTGACGCGCCGCGCGAACAGGCCCCCCGCGAGGAGCCCTTCCGCGGCGAGCAGCCGCACCGGCCTGAGCAGCACCGGCCTGAGCCGCGCCCGTCGGCGCCCCGCGAGGAGGCACCGCGCGAGGGCGGGCCCGCGCCGCTGCCGCGCCGGGTGCCGCAGCGCACCGCGGCGATCAGCTCCGCCGCCGTGCCGTCCGCGCGGGTGCAGCCGGGCGGCGGCCCGGTCCTGGGGTACGGGATGGGCGTAGACGGGGTGATGGGGGCTCCGAACCTGCCGCGCCGCTCCGGAGCCGGGGCCGGGGCCGCGCCTGGCGCCGTACCCGGTGCCGGGTCCGGTGCGAACCGTCCGGGCGCGCCCGCCGGCCGGCCGGCCCAGCCGCAGTCCCAACCCCGTCCGCAGCAGCCCCAGCAGCCCCAACCCCGGCCGTCGGCGGCACCGCTGCCGCCCATGGCCGCCACCGGTCCCCACTCCCCGCGTCCCCCCGCGTCGCCGATGTCGCCGACGTTCCCCACGGCACCGTCCGCCCCGTCGTCACCCTCGTCCGGTCCGTCCGGTCCGTCCGGCTCCTCGCCGGTCGACCGGGGCGCGCCGCGCCCGCTGCGGCGCCGGGTGAAGGGCGCGACCCTCCACGCCACGCTCGGCGCGGCCGCCGGTGCCGGCCCCGCCCCCTCCCCCACCGCCCACCGCCCCGCCGCCGACGCCGAGCAGGTCCGCTTCGAGCTGGACGAGTTCGAGGCCGCGGTCGAGCGGGCCAACCGCGACAGCGCGGCGGCCGACACCGGCCACAGCCGCCACACCACACCGACCACGGGGTTCCCGGAAGGAGCCGAAGAGTGACAACGCCGACAGGTGGCCGGCCCGACGATCTGCGGGCCGCCGCAGCCGATTTCACCTGGCTGCTGAACCGTTTCGCCACGGAGACCGCGGGGGTGGTCGACGCCATCGCCGTCTCCTCCGACGGCCTGCTCATCGCGGTGTCCCAACTGCGCGACTCGGCGGACTCCGAGCGGCTGGCCGCGATCGTCTCCGGCATGACCAGCCTCGCGGCGGGCGCCGCCGGCAGCTACGGACTCGGCCCGCTGAACAAGGTGATCATCGACCTGGCGCAGGGCCACATCCTGGTCTCCGCGATCGGCAGCGGCGCCGTCCTGGGCGTGGTGACCTCCAAGGAGGCCAAGCTCGGGAACATCGCCTACGAGATGACGGTGTTCGCCAACCGGGCCGGGGCCGCGCTCAACCCCGAGCTGGTGCTGGAGTTGAAGAACTCGGTCGGCCTGCCGTCGCGCCGTTGACGTAACGGCCGTTCCCGTATGGGGTGTCCTCGTACGGACCGGCGCCGTGCGGGTGGTCGACGCACGGGTGGCCGCCGTGCGGGCAGTTGACGTAAGCGCGGCCGCGCGTGCCGCCCCCGCCGGGGACACGCCGGCGGCTCACGACGAGGAGGTGCAGGCCCATGGGCGCCGGTGACGAACCGGTCGGCCGGGCACCCGCCGTACGGCCGTTCCTGGTGACCGCCGGCCGGGTGGCCGGCACGGACGCCGGGACCGGAGCCGTGCCGCCGATGCCGGTCGAGACCCAACTCGTGGCGACCGCCACCGGGTTGGAACGGCTCAACCTGATGTCGTTCGAGCGCCACGACATCGTGGCGTCCTGCCGCCGGCCGCAGTCGGTGGCCGAGATCGCGGCACGGCTGCATCTGCACCTGAACGTGGTCCGGGTGCTGGCCGAGGACCTTTCGGCCGGCGGCCACCTCTCGGTGTACGTGCCGAAGGCCGACATCGGCCGCGACGTTTCCGTATTGCGAAGGGTTATTGATGGTCTCCGCACCATCCCCGATTCCCGGGGGACGCTCCATGACACCGCCTACTGAGGCGCCCGGCGGCACCGCACCGCTGCCGGTGAAGATGGTGGTGGCCGGCGGGTTCGGGGTCGGCAAGACGACCGCGGTCGGCTCCATCTCGGAGATCAGCCCGCTCACCACCGAAGCGGCCATCACCGAGGTCGCGGCCGGGGTCGACGACCTCAGCCACACCCCGTACAAGACCACGACCACCGTGGCGATGGACTTCGGCTGCATCACCATCGACGCCGGTCTGAAGCTGTACCTCTTCGGCACCCCGGGCCAGGAGCGGTTCGGCTTCATGTGGGACGACCTGGTGGAGGGTGCCCTCGGCGGCCTGGTGATCGTGGACACCCGGCGGCTCGACGACTGCTACGCCGCCGTCGACTACTTCGAGCACCGCCAGATACCGTTCGCGGTCGCCGTCAACGCTTTCGACGGGCGCGTGGAGCACTCCCTCGACGAGGTCCGCTGGGCCCTCGACGTCGGCGCGCACGTCCCCGTCATCGCCTTCGACGCCCGCGAGCGCGGCTCGGTCCGCGACGCCCTCCTCGTCGTCCTGGACGTGGCCCTCACCCGCGCCGAGAACTGACCGCGCGCGGCCGCGGGCGCGGGTGGTTGGATGGGGGGATGAGCAGAACGGACATGCCCGCGCGTTTCGACGAGCGGACGATGCTGACCACGTTTCTGGACTACGCCCGGGCCACCGCGGTGGCCAAGTGCGCGGGGGTGTCCGCGCAGGACGCGGCCCGGGCACCGCTGCCTGGGTCGCCGCTGATGACGCTCGGCGGGCTGCTGAGCCATCTGCGGTGGGTGGAGTACTGGTGGATGCAGGTCATCTTCCTCGGCGAGGAGGACACGCAGGCGCCCTGGACGGACGAGGACCCGGACCGGGAGATGCGGGTGGGCGCGCAGACGCCGCTCGCGGAGCTGGTGGCCGCGTACGAGGAGCAGAGCGCCCGCTACCGGGAGCTGGTGGCCGCGACGGAGCTGTCCGCCATCGCCAAGCGCCCGGTGCGGGACGGCACCCATGTCACGCTCGGCTGGGTGCTCATGCACCTCATCGAGGAGACCTCGCGGCACAACGGCCACATCGACATCCTGCGGGAGATGGCCGACGGCACCACCGGCGACTGAGCCGCCCGTTCCTGCTCAACCCGTTGCCGGGTACACCTCGTTGAGGAAGCCGGCCACCAGCTCCGCGGTCTCGGCCGGCCGCTCCATCCCGGGGAAGTGCCCGGCCCAGGGCAGTTCCACGTGCCGGACGTCCGCGCCGCGCAGCACCTGCGGCAGCCCCGCCGCGATCGCGCGGAAGTCGGCGAGGTCCTGCCCGCCGGACACCGCCAGGCACGGCGCCGCCACCGCCGCGAGGTCGACCGGCACCTCGCGCCGCCCGGCGCCGTCAGGCGCGGCGAGCTGGACGTCGAAGGCGCGGCGCTGCATGGTGCGCAGCGCCGTACGGGCCGGCTCGTCCGCCTCGGGCCCCAGCCAGGTCGCCACGTTCAGCTCGACGGCGCCGGCCACGTCGCCGGCGGCGAGCAGCGCGTCCTCCCGCTCGCCGAACGCGCGGAGTTCCGCGCTGGGTTCGTACCCCGGCTGCCCGGCGCACAGCAGGGCGAGCGCGGCCACCCGCTCGGGGTGGCGCGCGGCGATCTCCAGGGCGACGTGGCCGCCGTAGGAAGAGCCGAGCAGCGCGGCGCGGGCGATGCCGAGGGTGTCCATCAGCGCGAGGACGTCCTCGGGGTCGTTGTGGGGCCCGCCGGTCAGCGGGGACGCCCCGAAGCCGCGAAAGTCGCAGCGTACGACCCGGTATCCGGCGCCGGCCAGCACCGGCCACTGCGG
The DNA here is from genome assembly GCF_057708125.1 of Actinacidiphila sp. bgisy145. Lineage (NCBI taxonomy): Bacteria > Bacillati > Actinomycetota > Actinomycetes > Kitasatosporales > Streptomycetaceae > Actinacidiphila > Actinacidiphila sp. bgisy145. The sequence continues at coordinate 25,530 of NZ_JBYIRL010000042.1, read as the reverse complement.
GTCCCACATGCGGCGGTCGCACACGCCGGAGTGCAGCAGCACCAGCGCGGGGCCGTCGCCGGTCACGTCATGGGCGAGGGTCATGCGCCGGCCTGCTTCCCGCGGTCCGCGCGCACCCGGAACTCGTTGCCGTCGGGGTCGAGGAGGTCCACCCACCCGGGCTCGGCCGCGGTGGTACGGCCCCGGGTCGCGCCCAGCGAGAGCAGGCGCCCGACCTCCGCGTCCAACTCCTCGCCCTCCCCCGCGACCAGTTCGAACCTCACCCGGTCCCGGCCGGAGCGCGGCATCAGCGGCGGGCCGCCCCAGGTGAGTTTCGGGCCGCCGCGGGGTGAGCGGACCGCGGTCTCCTCGCCCTGGTCCCACACCAGCGGCCAGTCCAGTGCCCGGCTCCAGAAGTACCCCACCTCCCGGGTGCCGTCGCCGGCCAGGGCGCCGACGAAGCCGCAGTCCGCGAGGAAGGTGTTGCCGGCGGCGATCACGCAGAACTCGTTGCCCTCGGGGTCGGCGAGGACCACATGCGTCTCCTCGGGCCGCTGCCCCACGTCCGTATGCCGCCCGCCGAGCTCCAAGGCCCGTGCCACGGTGCGCCGTTGCTCGTCCGGGGAGCTGCTCGTCAGGTCGAAGTGCGCCCGGTTCTGGCCGTCCTTGGGTTCCTTCGTCGGCAGGAAGCGCAGCAGGAAGCCGGTGTCGTCGCCGGGCACCAGTACGGTGCCGTCCCCGCCCTCCTCCGGTTCCCACCCCAGCAGGGCGGACCAGAAGCGGGCCAGCCGCTCCGGCGCGGTCGCGTCGATACTCAGGGCGAGGAGCTGTGACGTCATGACGGCAGTACGTCTCCGATGCGCGGGGGCAGGCCGGCCGTGGCCGCGCGGAACGCCGTTCCCGCCCCGCCCCCGCACCCTAGCCACCGCCCCGACCGCCCGCACCCGGGTTATCCGCGCCCCGGCCGCGCGTTCATCGACACGGCCGCGATACCTCCCCGGGGAGGACCCGGCCTACTTCTGCGTCACGTCAGTGCAGTAGACGTCCTTCTGAGGCAACCGCCCCGCGTCCAGGAACTCCACCGCCGCCTTGTCCGCGCACGTGGAGCCCGCGTTGTAGACGTAGTGCCCGCCGTTGTCGACCCCGACAAATGCCGAGCTCCTGTCCAGAACGTGATGGAGTGCCACCCCGCTCTCCCACGGCGTGGCGTTGTCCCTCCGGTTCTGCAGGATCAGCGTGTTGCGCGGCCCCCCGTCCGTCACCTTCACCGGAGCCTCGACAGGCTTCTTCCAGTACGCGCACGTCCACACGTTCGCCGGCATCCCGGCAGTCAACGGCCACGCCTTCCGATCCGCGGCGGTACGCGTCGCGTAGCCGTCGAGGTCATGCGGCCACTCCGCATCGCCGCAGGTGAGCGCGAGGAACATCGTCGCCTGGTTGTCCGCCGGCACCCCCGGTGACCCCGGGGTGTCCGCGAAGACCTGCGTGAGCACCGCCTTGTCGGCATCCGTCACACCGCCGTCCGCCAGGTCCGCCGCGGCCTTCCAGAACTGCGTCAGCGGCGCGAGCGTCTCGTTGTGCAGCAGCATGCCGTAGGTGATGTTCCGCAGCAGCGGCCCGTCCAGTGACAGCGACGCCCCGGGCACCGCCGCCGGCTTCCGGTCCAGCCGGTCGGCCAGGGCCAGGTAGGAGTCGGTCACCTCCGAGACGGTGGAGCCCAGGCCCAACGTGTCGTTCTGCGCCGCCGCGACCCGGGCCGCGTCGGGGAACCGGTCGGCCATCCCCTTGCCCCAGGTGTCCGCGACCTCGTCGTACCACACCTTGTCCGGGTCGACGTTGCCCTCCAGGATCATCCGGTCGGTGTGGCCCTGGAAGAGGGTGCGGTAGACCGCGCCGAGGTACGTGCCGTAGGACTGGCCCCAATAGGAGATCTTCTTCTCACCGAGCGCCTGGCGGATGCGGTCGATGTCGCGGGCGGTGTTGGCGGTGTTGTAGTACTTCAGGTCCTCACCCGCGGTGTCCGCGCACTTCTTGGCGTCGGCCTCGGCCAGGGCCACGTTCCCGGTGATCGAGCCGTCCGAGGCAGGGTAGGGGAAGAGACTCGGCACTCCCGGGTCTTTCAGGCCGCAGCTCTGCGGGGTGCTGTGCTCGACGCCGCGCGGGTCGAAGCCGATCAGGTCGTAGCGGTCGAGCACGGACTTCGGCAGGGTCGGCGCCATGGTGTCCGGCATGTCGATGCCGCCCAGGGCCGGCCCGCCTGGGTTGAGCACCAGCACGCCGCGCTGCTTGCCGCTCTTGGCCGTGGCGAGCCGGGAGACCTCCACGCTGATGGTGGCGCCGCCGGGATTCCGGTAGTCCAGCGGCACCCGCAGATCGCCACAGGTCAGCTGGGGGTTCCGCTTGATGCCCTCGGCCGGGGCCGGGCACGGGCCCCACGCGATCCGGGCGCTGCCCGAGGCGGCCGCCGACTCGGGCTTCGGCGTGCCGAGGGAGCTGCTGCCGTCGCCGCCTCCGCCGCACGCTGTGAGCCCGCCCCCGGCCAGCGCCGAAACCACAAGAGCCACGGCCAACCGCCGCCCCCTGGCGGACCCCGACCTCCCGCTGCTGCCCGTCATGACATTCCTCCCCGCGCTCGATTCGGCCGAACTGTCCTGTCCGGCCGCTGTGTTGACAGTCCGAGAGTCAACAAGAGGAGGCGGGTCCTGGGCTTCACCCCGGGGTGGACACCTGGGGTCGCTCGCACGGGGGACGAAGGCGGCTGTCAGCTCCGCCAGTGCCGCTGGCCACCCCCGGCCAGCCCCGCCCGGTACGCCAGGACGACCGCCTGGACGCGATCGCGGAGGTCCAGCTTGGTGAGGATGCGGGAGACGTAGGTCTTCACCGTCTCGTGGCTGATCACCAGCGCGGCGGCGATCTCCGCGTTCGACAGTCCCTCGCTGATCAGCAGCAGCACCTCCTGCTCGCGGGGGGTGAGGACCTTGAGCCGGTCGCGCTCGGGGGAAGCGGCGGCGGCCGAGGGGCGGACCCGTTCGGCGAAGCGGCCGATCAGGGCGCGGGTGACCGCGGGGGCCAGCAGGGACTCGCCACGGGCCACGGTGCGGACCGCGTTGATCAGTTCGGGCGGCGGGGCGTCCTTGAGCATGAAGCCGCTGGCGCCGGCGCGCAGCGCCTCGTAGACGTACTCGTCCACGTTGAAGGTGGTGACCACCAGGATGCGCGCGGGACTTGCCGACTCCGGGCCGGCCAGGTGGCGGGTGGCTTCGATCCCGTCGAGCAGCGGCATCCGGATGTCCATCACCACCACGTCGGGCTTCAGATGCTCCGCCTGCCGGATCGCCGCCCTGCCGTCCACCGCCTCGCCCACCACCTCGATGTCGGGCTGGGAGTCGAGAATGGTGACGAAGCCGGCACGCACCAGCCCCTGGTCCTCGCAGACCAGCACCCGGGTCACCGCGGCCGGCACACTCATGACGCCTCCTTCTGATCGCACTGTGCTTCGGCCGGTTGCCCACCGCGCCGGCCGGGCAACGAGCTCCCGGTGGGAATCCGCGCACACACGCGGAACCCGTCCGGCCCCGGCCCTGCCGCGAACTCCCCGCCCAGCATCTCCACCCGCTCCCGCAGCCCGGTCAGCCCCCGACCGCCGGAGAGGTGCGGGCCGCCCGCCCGTACCGCCGCGGACGGGGGCACGCCGTCGGCGGTCCCGGCCGTGGTGACCTCGACGTCCGTCCAGTCGGCGGTGTGGGTCAGCCGCACCAGCGTGGGCCGGCCCGCCGCGTACTTCACCGCGTTGGTGAGGGATTCCTGTACGACGCGGTAGGCCGTCAGCCGGGCGCCTATGGCCATGGCCGGCTGCTCTCCGTCCTCGACCAGTTCGACCGGCTGGCCGCCTGCTCGGGTCTGCTCCACCAGATCGGGCACCCGGCCCGGCACCGGCGTACGCGCTCGGGGGTCCGCGTCACCGGTCGCCTCCAACACGCCCAGCAGAAAACGGAGTTCGGCCAGGGCGCGGCGGCCGGTGCCGTTGATGGCGGCCAGGGCCTCGCCGACGCGGTCCGGCGCCCCGGTGAGGTACTGGGCCGCTCCCGCCTGCACCACCATCGCGGTCACATGGTGGGTCACCACATCGTGCAACTCCCGGGCCAGCCGGTGCCGTTCGGCAGCGACGGCGGCTTCGGCGGACAGCCGCCGGCGCTCGGCCTCCTGCGCCCGCCGCCCCCGGACCAGCAGCCCCAGGCCCCAGACCGCGGCCAGCGCCAAGTAGAACAGAACGTAGTCGGTGAGCCCCTCGGGCGACCCCAGCGCGTGCAGCACGACGCTGAAGACCACGTAACCGCCGGTCGCCAGCGCCGGCACCACCCGCCGCAGGCGCGGCTGGAGGGCGCCCACCGAGTACAGCGCGATGTACAGCCCCAGGCCGCCGACGGTCGGCGGGCAGCCGAGGGACTCGTGGACCGCGAACGAACTCCCCGCCACCGCGAGGCAGATGGCCGGCCAGCGGGTGCGCACCACCAGCGGCAGGGTCTGCCCCAGGGTCAGCAGCACGCTCGCCACCGAGGCGCCGTGCGTGGGCAGGTCGCCGAACCGCGCCCCGATCCGGGAGAGCGGCTCGGTGAACGACAGCACGCTGAAGACGACAGCGAACTCGCGGTCCCTGGTCGCCGCCGGGCGCGACCCCCACCACCGCGCCACCATGCGGAGTCGGTCGACCGCGGCGGCCAACGGGCGTACGCCCGCCGGTGTTTTTGGCACTTGCCCTGCCATGGTGATCATCCCGGTCCGGTAGTTCCCGCTCTGAAACGGCGTCGCCGGGGGCCGGAAAGTGGTCCAGGACCCGTCCGCGCGGTGCCGCCGGTCCGGCCCCGCAGGGCCGGACAGTCTTACACGGCGAACGTAGCGCCCGGTGGCCGGGGCCGGGGTCCCTCGGAGGAGGACATCCGGTAGCTCGCTCGGGGGACCCGCGGGGGCGCCGACTGCCCACCCGGCGGTGACGATCCGAGGGTGCCGCCGCCCGTAGTTTTCCGTCATCGACAGCGCAGACCGCTCACCAGGAGCGGCCCCTGAGGAGGCAGCCATGCCGGCCGACATCCACCCGTCATCGATCCGCCTCGACGACCACGGACCCCAAGGGACCGCGTCGACCGCTGCGGCCGCCTCCCCCTCCACCGTGCGGGACGGCGCCCGCCGCCCGGCCCGCTGGGCGAGGTCGACCTGGGTGCGGCTGGCGGTGCTCTTCGTGGCGATGCTGGGCGTGGACGCGATCGCCGGCGGGATCAACAAGGTCGCCGACGCCACACCGCTGACCGCCCTGATCGGAGGGGTGGCCACCGGCGGTCTCGCGCTGGCCGCCTACCTCTGGCTGGTGCGCTACCTGGAGGGCCGCACCCGGCTGGAGGAACTGGCGCCGGCCAGGGCGCGGCCGGAGCTGCGCCGGGGGTTCCTGGTCGGGCTCGGCCTGTTCGCCGTCACCATCGCGCTGGTGGCGATGACCGGCGGCTACCACGTCCACGGCTGGGGCTCGTTCGGTGGCGCGCTGACCACGTTGGGCCTGATGAGCTGTGTGGCGGTGACCGAGGAACTCGCCTTCCGCGGCGCCCTGTTCCGGGTCCTGGAGGAGAAGACCGGCACCTGGGGAGCGCTCGTCGTCTCCGGCCTCGCCTTCGGCGGCCTCCACCTGGTCAACCAGCACGCGACCCTCACCGGCGCCCTGGCCATCGCCGTCGAGGCCGGCCTGATGTTCGGCGCCGTCTACGCCGCCACCCGCTCCCTGTGGCTGCCCATCGGCATCCACCTCGGCTGGAACCTGGCCGAGCAGGGCGTCTTCGGCACCACCGTCTCCGGCTCCGACACCCGCACCGGCGGCCTCCTCCACGCGACCGTGACCGGCCCCCACACCCTCACCGGCGGAAGCTTCGGCCCCGAGGCCAGCGTCTTCGCGGTTCTGGTCTGCCTGGTCCCCACCGTCCTCTTCCTGCTGATGGCGAAGCGCCGCGGCCGGCTCCGCCCGCGGCCCGCACGCAAGCACTGACCCGAAGCCGAACCCGAAGGGGCGGGCCCTGCGGCCCGCCCCTTCATCCGCGCCCGTACCACCCCGAGCGGTCAGCTGAGGGCGCGGCGCAGGGTCGTGGTGACGTCCAGGCCCGGGAAGTGCCGGGAGATCTCCGCTCGGGCCTGCTTGATCAAGTCCTCCAGCAGGACGGGCGCCGCGCCGTACAGCACGTCGTGGAGGTAGGGGACGAGCGCGGACTCGTCGGCGGGCAGGACGAGTTGAACGGCCGGGGCGGTGCCGTCGCTCTTGTACCGGCCCGCCGGGAGCCCGACCTTCTCCGGATGGACGCACACCGGCACCCGTTCCGCGGTGTACCGGTTCCCGTCCGCCGGGTCGAACGGGCAGTCCCGGGTGGGCCGTTCGTACACGTCGAACTCCCCGACCGGGAAACGGCGGGAGGGGCAGATCCCGCACGCCAGGTGGTGAACGTCGTCACCGACGAAGGCGTCCGTCACAGCCCGAGGCTATCCCGTGACAACCAACCCGCACCGACGCGCCCCGCGCTTCAGGCGGCACTGCCGTGCGGGGTGAGGTTGATCGTCAGATCCGCGTCGAGCGCCCGGGCCAGGCGCCGCAGGAGGGGAATCGTGGGCACGGTGCCGCCGCCCTCGATGCGGGAGATCTGCGGCTGCTTCATGCGGCAGCGGTCGGCGAGTTCGGCCTGGGACAGGCCCAGCGCGATCCGCCGGTCGTAGACCATCTGCCCGAGATCGTGCGCGAGTTCGGCCTCTTCGTACAGCCGGTCGTAATCGGCGTTCTCCTCGGTGGCCTCGCCCAGCAGCTCACGGCGGCGGCGGGTCTTCCACTCAGCGTGGTTCATCGCGGTTCCTCCTTGATGTCGCGGCTGTAGACGGCGTGCTCGGCAGCCGGTTCATGGCCTGCCTCGCAGACGGCCTGAGCGGACCGGGCTCGCACCACCTCCGCCGCCTCGCGCATCCTGGTCTTGCGGAACACCGTCAGGAGCACGATGCGGCGGCCCGGCGCGAGCCAGTAGGTGAGGCGCTGGGCGTTGCCGTCGAGGTCGAAGCGCAGCTCACGGAGCTTGCCGCCGAGATGACGAGTGTACGGCTCGCCGAGCGTCGTGGGGTTCTCCGACAGCCGGTCGACCTTCTGCTCGGTGACGACGTAGTGGTGGGCAGGGATGTTCGCCAGCCAGAGGCGCACCTCGGGCTCGATCTCGATCGTGTACCACTCATCGCCCATAACGTCGATGATATATAACATCGATGTTATGGGCCAGTCGCGCCCCGCCGGAGACTCGGCGCGGCCGCGCCTGGAGGTCCGCACTCGTGACCGGTGCGTCCCGGTCGGCCGGCGGGCCGCCGAACTCGACGGTGACGATGCGGCCCGGCATCGGCCCGTACGCGTACACGCCGGTGTCCGTGGCGGTCCAGCCGACCTTCAGCTCCTCGGCGCCGGTCATCTCCACGACCGCCTGGTGGCAGGTGGTCTCCGGGTCGGTACCGGGAAACGCGAACCCCGCGTGCTTGCGGACCGTGCTGCGACCGCCGTCGCAGCCCACGAGCCAGCCGGCACGTATCGCCCCGCGGCTGGTCCGTACCGTGACGGCGCCGCCGTCCGGGTCGAAGCCGGTCACTTCCACTCCCCGGCGCACGTCGACGCCGAGGACGTCCGCCCGGCGGCCGAGCAGCCGCTCGATGTCCTGCTGCGCGACGAAGGCGATCTCAGCGGCGGGTCCGGCGTCGCCGAGGTCCGGCTCCGTACGGTCGACGAGGTCGGCGCGCAGCATGATTCCGGCGAAGTGCCCGACGATCCCGAGCCCTTGGCCCCCGTCTCCGCCCGCGGCTCCGTCCCCGCTCCCGCCGTCCTGTGCGCGGATGAAGGCCCGGAACCGGTCCACCGTCCGCCGCTGCACCTCGGCCAGCGCGGGCAGCATGCCCCGGCGGTAGAGCGCCTCGGCGCAGGGCGTGGTGATCGCCCCGCCCTTGATCGTCGGGTCCACGTCGGGCAGGCGCTCCAGGACGGTCACCCGCGCGCCCCCGAGCCGCAGCTCGCACGCCAGCATCAGTCCGACCGGGCCGCCTCCGGCCACTACTACGTCTACGTCACAGTCCACGGCGCCGACTATGGACCAGGGGCGAAAAGGCCAAGAAGCCGCCGCGATGTCAAGGGAGCGGACCGGGGGAACGGCCGGAGGAAGAGCTCCCGCGTGCTCGTCATGCCCCGGCGGGTGGGCCGTCGAGGGGGAGTTTGAAGCCGACGTGGCTGGGGTGGAAGCCGAGCCGTTCGTAGAAGCGGTGGGCGTCCTCGCGGCCGGCGTTGGACGTCAACTGCACGACCGAGCAGCCGCGTTCACGCGCCTGCTGCACGCACCAGCCGATCAGCGCGCTGCCGAGGCCGGTGCCCCGGGCGGCGCTGCCGATCCGGACGGCCTCGATCTGGGCGCGGGTCGCGCCCTGGTGGGACAGGCCGGGCAGGAAGGTGAGCTGGGCGGTGCCGACGACCTCGCCCGCCCGGTCGGCGACGAGCAGGAGGTGCTGGGGGTCCCGGTCGATCTCGGCGAACGCGGCTTCGTACGGGGACAGGTCGCCGGGTGACTCGCGGGTGCTGCCGAGGACGTCGTCGGCGAGCAGGGCCACGATGGCGGGGAGGTCGGCGCGGGTGGCGCGGCGGAATGAGACGGCCGTCGTAGAGGTCACAGCAGGAACCGTACGAGGTACGCGGCCGAGCGGCGCGGCCCGGGCTCCGTCGGCGCACGGAACCGCCGTACGGCACCCGGGCACCGGACCCGGGTGCGGCGGCTCCCCCGGCGGGCTACTTACGGGTGCGGAAGAGCAGGCGGATGAAGTACGGCGTACCCACGACCGCTGTCATGAGGCCCGCGCCGAGCTGCGCGGGGGCGATGACGGTGCGGCCGAGCAGGTCGGCGGCGCAGACCAGGGCGCCGCCGAGGAGCATCGCGACCGGCAGGACGCGGACGTGGCGGCGGCCGACGAGCGCGCGGGCGGCGTGCGGGGCGACGAGGCCGACGAAGCCGATCGTGCCGGCCGCCGCGGTGGCGGTCGCACTGAGCAGGACGGCGACCGCGAGGAAGCCGAACCGGGTGGGGGCCAGCCGCAGTCCGAGGAGGTGCGGGGTGTCCTCGTCGAGCGCGACGAGGTCGAGCGCGCGGCGGCGTACGACGGCGTAGCAGGTGCCCGCGGCGAGCACGACCGCCACCGGCAGCAGGTCGGGGGCAGTGCGCCCGTAGGTCGAACCGGACAGCCAGGTCAGCGCCTTGGTGGCGTTGAAGGGGTCGGTGAGCACGATGACGAGGCTGATCAGCGCGGTGGTGGCCGCGGACACCCCGACGCCGACCAGGACCAGCCGGTTCTGCCGGAACCCGCCGCGCGCGGCGAGCCCGAAGACGACGAGCGCGGCGAGCGCGGCCCCGCCGAACGCGGCCCCGGCGATGCTCCACGCGCCGGCCGCCGGCACCGAGGTCACCAGCAGCACCGCGCCGAGCCCGCCGCCCCCGGAGACCCCGAGGATGCCGGGTTCGGCGAGCGGGTTGCGGGTGACGGCCTGGACGAGGGTGCCGGACAGCGCGAGCGCGGCGCCGGCCAGGAGCGCGGCCATCACCCGCGGCACCCGGGTGTCCAGGACGAAGGTGACGCCGCGGCCGGCGCGCCCCAGCGCCCAGTTGGTGACGTCGCCCATCAGCAGCTTGGTGTCGCCGAGCAGCACGCCCGCGACGACCACGCCGACCAGGACGGCGGCGAGCACCGCCACGCACAGCGCGAAGCCGGCCCGGCTGGGGATGCGCATCCGGTCGGTCTCGGCGGCGCCGCCGGACTCGCGGGCCCGCATCGCCATCGCGATGAGGAAGACCGCGCCGAGGATGCTGGTGACGACGCCGGTCGGCACGGAGGGGGCGACCTGCTTGGAGACCATGGCGCGCAGCAGCACGTCGGCGCCGAGGACGAGCGCGGCACCGACCAGCCCGGCGAAGGGCACGGCGGCCCGGGCCCGGACGAGGGCGCGCAGCCGGCGGGCGAGCGGCCGGGCCAGCGCGGGCGCGCACAGCCCGACGAAGCCGATCGGTCCGGCGAGGGTCACGGCGGCGGCCGACAGCAGCGCGGCGAGCACCACGACGGTGATGCGGGTGCCGCGGACCGGGATGCCGACGCCGCGGGCCGCGTCGTCGCCGAGGGCGAGCGCGTCGATCCGGCGGGCGACCAGCAGCAGGCCGAGCAGCCCGGCGGCGACGACCGGCGCCATCTGGTCGACGCCGCCGAACCCGTTCTGGCTGATGCTGCCCTGGCTCCACTGGTAGAGGCCGTTGGTGCGCTGCGGGAAGAGCAGCAGCAGCGCGTCGGTGACGGCGCCGAACCCGAGCGCGAGGGCGCTGCCGGCCAGCACCAGCCGTACGGTGCCGGCGCCGAGGCCGGACAGCCCGAGGACGACCGCCGCGGCGGCCAGGCCCCCGACGAAGGCGACGCCGGAGGACGCGAGGAGCGGCATCGACGCGCCGGTGACGGTGAGCACGCCGAGTGCGAGGTAGGAACCGGCGTTCACCGCAAGGGTGTCGGGGGCGGCCAGCACATTGCGGCTGACCGCCTGGAGTGCGGCGCCCGCGCTGCCGAGGGCGACGCCGACGAGCACGCCGGCGACCATCCGCGGCAGCCGCGAGGCGATCACCACGGAGGAGTCGGTCTGGTCGGCCTGGCCGGTGAGCGCCTTCCACACCTCGTGGGCGCCGACGGCGGCGGTGCCCTGGGTGATGTCCACGACCGCGAGGGCGGCGACCACCAGCAGCAGCCCCGCCGCGGCCGCGGCCGCCGGCAGGCCGGACCTGGCGGCGGCCGCACCGGCGGCGGGGGCGGTGGCGGTTGTCTCGGTGACGGCCACGGCGCTACTTCGTGAGGGCGGCGACGAGGCCGTCGATGTACGCCTCCATCGACTCCGGGCCGCCGAACATCCACATGCCGTCGGGCAGCCGGTGGACCTGCCCGGCCTTCACGAACGCCAGCGACTTCCACACCGCGTTCTTGGCGAGGTTGGTCGCGAACGGGTCGCCGTCGGAGTCGTTCTGCTCGTACACGAACTGGACGTCGCCCAGGCCCGTGAGCCCTTCGACGTCGGTGCTGGCCAGGCCGTACGCCTTGTCGCCCTTGAGGGTCCAGGCGTTCTTCAGGCCCAACTCCTCGTTGACGGCGCCGATGAGGGAACCGCTGGTGTAGCCGCGGACGGTGACCTGGTTGGAGACCACGTAGCTGTCGGCGAAGGCGACCTTCTTGCCGGCCAGGCCGGCGGCCTTCAGCTTCGCGGCGCCGTCGGCGACCTTGGCGGTGAAGGCGTTCTTCACCTCGGTGGCCTTGGCGGTGGTGCCGGTGGCCTTGGCGATCAGGTCCAGGCCCTTGGTCATCGTGCCGATCTGGTCGGCGGCGTCGGCGGGCTTGACCACCAGGACGGTGGAGACCTTGCGCAGCTGCTTGATCACGGACGCCGACAGGTCGGTGGTGGCCACCACGAGGTCGGGGGTGAGGGCGGCGATGGTGTCGGTGCTGGGTTCGCCGCGGGTGCCGATGTCCTTGGGCGAGCCGGTCAGCGGGGCGGCCTTGTCCCAGGTGGTGTAGCCCTTGACGTCGGCGACGCCGGCCGGGGCGACGCCGAGCGCGACCAGGTCCTCGACGACGTCCCACTCGGTGGCGACGACACGGGTGGCCGGGTGGTCGAGGTGGACGGTGGTGCCGGAGGCGTCGGTGAGCGTGACCGGGCCGGCGGCGGCCGTCGAACTCCCGGCGGTCGACGAGGACTTCGCGGAGTCGTCGGACTTCTCGGTGGTGCCGCAGCCGGCCAGCACCAGGGCGGCGGCGACGGCGGTGGATACGGTCGCGGCGGCGGGAAGACGTCTCATGACGGGGTGTGGTGCCTTTCGCTTCGTGCGTGGTGGCGGCCGATCGCGCGGGTGCGCGGCCGGCCGGTCGCGGGGTCGGTGTCCACGGTGATCCGGATGCCGTAGACCTCGGTGAGGCGGTCCGGCGTCAGCACCTCCTCGGGGGTGCCGTCGGCCACGATGCGCCCGTCGTGGAGCAGGGCGACCCGGTCGGCGACGGCCGCCGCCTGGTCGAGGTCGTGCAGGACCACGCCGACGGCGATGCCGTGGTCGTCGGCGAGGTCGCGGATCAGGTCGAGGAGTTCGACCTGGTAGCGCAGGTCGAGGTAGGTGGTCGGCTCGTCGAGCAGCAGGACGCCGGTCTCCTGGGCGAGGCAGCCGGCGAGCCAGACCCGCTGGAGCTGCCCGCCGGACAGGTGGTCCACGCCGCGGCCGGACAGCTGCTCCAGCCCGGTCAGGGCCAGCGCCCGCGCCACCGCCTCGGTGCCGCCGGGGTCGGCCCGCCCCCACCGGCCGCGGTAGGGGTAGCGGCCGAACTCCACGACGTCGCGCACCGTCAGGCCGCTCGGCGTGGGCCGGCTCTGGGTCAGCAGCGCGATCCTGCGGGCGAACTCCCGCGCGGACAGCGCGATGCAGTCCGCCGCGTCCTCGGTGCCGCCGTCGAGCGTCAACGACCCGGTGCGCGGCTGCTGGAGGCGCGCGAGGGTGCGCAGCAGCGTCGACTTCCCGCTGCCGTTCGGCCCGACGAGCGCGGCGACCTCGGCCGGCCGCAGGGTGATCGCGACGTCGTGGACGACGTCGACGCCGTCGTACGCGACGGTCACGCCCTCGGCCGCGAGCTCGTGCCCCCGCCGTGGCGGCGCTGCCGCCGGCCTGGATGTCCCTTCCCCAACTCTCACGTGAATTAGGATAGCCTTACTTTACTTTCCGCTGTTCAACGGGGGTGTTCCCGGCGGTGAACGGCCACGCAACAGGCGCCGCCGCTCCCGGAGTTCGGAGCGGCGGCGCCTGGGGGAAACCGCGGTGCGGTGCGGCGGTACTACGGCGGTACGGCGGTACTACATCGGCTTCGGCTTGATCATCGCGAACGCGGCGCCCTGCGGGTCGGCCACCACGGACATCCGGCCCGCGACCATGTCGAACGGCGGGAGCAGGACGCTGCCGCCGCCCCGCACCAGGGCGTCCACGGTGGAGTCCACGTCGTCCACCGCGAAGTACGACAGCCAGTGCGCGGGGGTGCCGGGCGGGTCGTTGTCCAACTGGGTGGCGCCGCCGACGGTCCGGTCGCCGGCGCGCAGCTCCCAGTAGCCGTCCGCGCCCTCCATCGGCCTGATCTCCATGCCGAACACCTCGCCGTAGAAGGCGGTGGCGCCCGGCACGTCGGTGGTGTGCAGGTCGTTCCAGATCAGCGCGCCGGGCTCGTTGGCGATGCCGACGCCGGAGAAGTCGCCGGGCTGCCACACGCCGAAGACGACGCCCTGCGGGTCGGCGGCGATCAGCATCCGCCCGAGGCCGCCGACGTCCATCACCGGCGCGATGAGGGTGCCGCCCGCGCCGACGATCGCGTCCTGGGTGGCCTGCGCGTCGGTCGTGGCCAGGTAGGCGGTCCACACGGTCGGCGGCACCGGCTGGCCCTCGGCCGCCATCGCCCGGCCGATCCCGGCGACCGGCCGACCCTTCAGCTCGCAGACCGCGTACCCGCCGAACTGCTCCCCGCCGACCTCGCCCTGCCAACCGAGCAGGTCGCGGTAGAAGTCCAGCGCGGCCTGCTGGTCCTGTGCCATCAGATCGATCCAGCACGGGGTGCCGGTCGCGAACGGAGTGGTGACTTCGGACATTCTCGCCCTCTCTGGGTGCGGCCTCGGTACGGCTCACCGCGTACGGCCCACGGCTGTACGGCTTTCACCGCTCACCGCTCACCGCTACCGCTCACGGCTCTACGGCTCACGGCTCTACGGCTCCGGGCGCCCAGCCTCCCGCCGCACCCACCGCCCCCGGGCCCCCGACACGCGGGCGCAGCCGGCACGCCCCCCGGAAGGCGGTCCGCCGCCGGGCACCACCGGCGGCCGGTACGGCTACCGCCCGCCGTCGCGCCCGTCGTACTCCTCGCGCGCCGCGAGCACCTCCTCGACGTGCCGCACCGACCACTCCGTCAGCGCCTTGAGCGGCTCCCGCAGCGTCTGCCCGAGCCCGGTCAGTTCGTACTCCACCCGGATCGGCACCTCCGGGTACACCGTCCGCCGCACCAGCCCGTCCCGCTCCAGCGTCCGCAGCGTCTGCGTGAGCATCTTCTCGCTCACCCCGGCGAGCGCCTGCCGCAGCCGCGTGAAGCGGCAGGCCCCGTGCCGGGCCAGCTCGCCGAGCACGAGCACCGCCCACTTGCTGCCGATCTGGTCGAGCAGGTCACGCGACGGGCAGCCCCGCGTGTACGGGTCCCAGGACGGTGTGGGCTCGATCACCTCGCCTGCGCGCACCACGCGCCTCACCTCGTTCCTTTCGCAGAGGTGGCCACCTTACCCGGAAGTGGCTCCTTACTGAAGGAGAGCGACCAGGTCATCCTGGGTTTCTCGGCGCGGAAAGCCCGCGTCGGAGAGGAGTTGAAGACCTATGACGACCGTGGTCACCGCGGCCTCAGGACAGCTGGGGCGGCTCACCGTGGAAGCGCTGCTGGCCCGCGGGGTGCCGGCCGCCGACATCGTGGCGACCAGCCGCGACCCCCGCCGGATCGCGGACCTCGCCGACCGCGGCGTGACCGTGCGCCGGGCCGACTTCGCCGACCCGGCGAGCCTGCCCGCGGCCTTCGAGGGCGTGGACAAGCTGCTGCTGGTCTCGACCACGACCCCGTCCGAGCGCGTCGCCAACCACCGCCGGGCCGTCGACGCGGCGGTGGCGGCGGGCGCGTCGCTGGTGGCGTACACGAGCATGCTGCGCGCGGAAACCTCCGGCACGATCCTGGCGGCCACCCACCACGCCACCGAGCAGTACCTGCGCGAGCGCGTCCCGACGGTGCTGCTGCGCAACGGCTGGTACCTGGAGAACTACACCGTCCAGCTCCCGCAGGTGCGCGCCGCCGGGGCGCTGGTCGGGGCGGCCGGGCAGGGCCGGATCAGCGCCGCCACCCGGGCCGACTACGCCGACGCCGCCGCGGTCGCGCTGAGCACCGACGGCCACGCCGGGCAGGTCTACGAACTGGGCGGCGACGAGGCGTTCACCCTCGACGAGCTGGCCGCGGTGATCGCGGCCGCCACCGGGGAGCCGATCGCCTACCGCGACCTGGCGCCCGAGGTGTTCGCGAAGGTGCTGGTCGAGGCCGGGGTGCCCGCCGAACTGGCGGAGGTCCTGGTGGACGCCGATCTGGCCATGGGCCGCGACGAGTTGTTCACCGACTCCGGCGATTTGCGCCGCCTGATCGGCCGCCCGACCACCACCCCGGCCGAGGCGGTCGCCGCCGCACTGGCCTGACCCGCCGTGCGCCGCCCCGCCGGACCCGGGCCCGTAAGCACCACCCGCCCCAGGGTGCCTGCCCGACGGCACCCACCGACGGCACCTGCCCGGCCGCGCTTCCCGCCGGTCCCCTCCCCCGGACGGCGCCTTTCGGTGCGGCCGCCCGGACGTATCCACTCCCTCCCGGCCGCGACGGCCGGGGAAAGGTCCCCCTCCATGTCCCACCGCACACTCAACCACGCCGTCGCGCCCGCCACTTGGCGGCGCGGCGCCCTCACCCTCGGCGCCCTCGCCGCGGCCTCGGCCGCGCTGGTCACCACCGCGTTCCCCGCCGCCGCGGCGCCCGCCCACCGGCCCGGTGACGCCTCCGCCGCCTACCCGATCACGGTCGACGGCAGTGACGCGTTCCCCGAGAGCATCGCCGCCGACCGCCACCACGTCTACACCGGCAGCATCGCCGACGGCACCGTCTACCGCGGCAGCCCCGGCGCGAAGAGGCTCGAACCCTTCCTGCCCGCGGGGCAGGACGGCCGCACCCAGGCCACCGGGATCAAGACCGCGGGCGACCGCCTGCTGGTCGCCGGCGCGTTCACCGGCCGGTTCTTCGTCTACACCGACGCCGGGCAGCTCGTCTCCTCCTACCGCGTCCCGGACACCGGCGAGAAGACGCTGGTCAACGACGAGGCCGTGGCACCGAACGGCGACGTCTACCTCACGGACTCCCTGCGCGCGGTGGTCTACCGGGTGCCGGCCGCCGAGGTGCACGCCCCCGCCACCGGCGCCCAGCGCACGCTCCAGGTCGCCTACCGCCTGCCGGACTACGTGGCCGGGCAGTCCAACGGCAACGGCATCGTCACCAGCCCCGACGGCAGGTCGCTGATCATCGGCTACTGGTACAGCGGCGCGCTCTACCGGCTCACCCTCGCCACCGGCGAGGTGCACCGGATCGCCGCGCCCGCGCTGCCCAGCGCCGACGGGATCGTCCGGCGGGGGAACACGCTGTACGTCGCGCGCTCCGTCGACAACGAGGTGGACACCCTGCGGCTGTCCGCGGGCGCCGACCGGGCCGATGTCGTCGCCACCCGCACCTACCCCGGGGCCGACACCGTCACCGGCGTGGCGGTCAGCCGCGGACGGCTGCTGGTGACCAACTCCCAGATGGACACGTACCTCTACGGTGATCCGCAGACCAGCCCCGACTTCACCGTCGAGAGCCTGCCGCTGCGCTGACCCCGCGGCGCGGTCAGGTGCGGGCGGACGCCTGCCAGGCCGCCTCGACCATCACGAAGACCTCGTCCACCGCGGCCTGCGGGTCGGGCGCCTCACGCGCCACCGCGTACGCGTCGATCACGAACCTGGCGATCGCCCGGCAGGCCGTGGGGGTCCGGGCCAGGGCGGGGTCGGCGGCCATGGCCGCCGCCAGCGACTCCGCGTGCCGCAGCCGCATCGACTCCTCGTACTCCCGCAGGGCGGGCGAGGAGTCGATCATCCGCCAGGTCGGGGCGGCGGCGTCGGCCGTGCAGTGCCGCACCAGCGCCTGGATCTCGCGGCGCAGCGCCGGGACGAGCGGTTCGTCCGGGGCCCGTTCGCCGACCGCCCGCAGGAGGCTCTGCTCGAACTGCGTGTCCTGCTCGAAGACCAGCGCCTCTTTGGCGGCGAAGTGGGAGAAGAGCGTGGTCACGGCGACATCGGCCTCGGCGGCCACGTCACGGATGCCCACCGCGTCGTATCCCCGCTCCAGGAAGAGCCGCATCGCGGTGTCCGCGATCTTCTGGCGGGTCGCGGCCTTCTTGCGCTCGCGGCGCCCGGGCGGCGTGGTCATGATGATCACCTTAGCAGATACAAAACAATATCTGTTTCAAAAAACTAACCGTTAGTGCTATGGTCGGCGGCATGAGGAAAGTGAGCCACGCCGAGTTCGGCGGTCCCGAAGTGCTGCGCCTGATCGACGCCGAGGAGCCCCACGCGGGCCCGGAACAGGTGCGCGTCGCCGTGCGCGCGGCGGGGGTGAACCCCGTCGACTGGCGGATACGCGAGGGCCAGAAGCTGTCCGCGCACCCGGTCGAACTGCCCGCCGGGGTCGGGCTGGACGCCGCCGGGGTGGTGGACGAGGTCGGCCCGGGCGTGACGGGCGTCGCCGTCGGCGACCACGTGTTCGGCGAAGGGACCGACACCTACGCCGAGTTCGCGGTGCTGTCCGCGTGGGCGCGGATGCCCGCGGGCCTGAGTTTCGAGGAGGCGGCCGGATACCCGTCGGTCGTGGAGACCGCGCTGCGCGTCCTGCGCGAGGTGGGGATACAGCCCGGGCAGACGCTGCTGGTCAGCGGGGCGGCGGGCGGCGTCGGCTCGGCGGTCCTCCAGATCGCCCGTGAGCGCGGCATCGCGGTGGTCGGCACCGCGGGGGCCGCGAACCAGGACTACCTGCGCGAGCTGGGCGCCGAGGCCATCACGTACGGCGACGGCTGGGCCGAGCGGGTCCGGCGGCTCGGCCGCCCCGTCGACGCGGCCCTCGACCTGGCGGGCGCCGGCGTGGTCCGCGAACTCGTCGAACTGACCGGCGACCCGGGCGCGGTGCTCACCATCGCCGACCTCACCGCCCCGCGGTACGGCGTCCGCTTCTCCGGGGTGGCCGGGAGCGTGCCGGACGCCCTCGCCGAGGCGGCCGACCTCATCGCGCGCGGCCGGCTGCACATCCCCGTCGCGCGGTCGTACCCGCTCGACGAGGCGGCCGCCGCACACGTCGACAGCCAGGCGGGCCACACCCGGGGGCGCCGCGTCATCACCGTCTGATCCCGCGGCACCCGGCGGCCCGGAGTATCGTCCGACCGCCGCCGTCCACTTCGGCGACAGCACGAACATGACGCTGCGTCAGTAGGGGGCAACGGGTGGGAGGAGTAGCCGGGTTGGCCGGATTGGCCTACACGGCGGCAGGCGGTGTGGTGGGGGCGGCGGTCACCACGTACGTGTCCCGCGTGCACGAGCGGCGCCGGCTGCGCGCGGACGTCATGCAGCAGTTCCACCAGATCACCGCGGTACGGGACGCGGTGAGCGACGTGGTGCCGCGCCCCACCGGGCGGGTCGGCCGCGGAATCGGCACCCAACGGCGCACTGCGTCCCTGGAGTTGGGGGTCATGGCCGTGCTGGAGGACGGCGCCGACGCGGAGCGCGCGCTGCGCGCGGCCTTCTCCGGGCTCGTGGTGGCGGCGCTGTCGGCCGGAGTGCCGCGCCGGGTGCTGGACTTCGCGGGCGGCGCGGAGGAGCGCGCCCTCCAGTGCGAGGCGATCCGGCTGGCGGACCTGCGGGCCGGCGGCGTGCTGGGCGAGTCGCTCGACGTCCTGGTGACGGCGTGCGAGGAGTACCGGCGGGCCACCGCCCAGCTCCTGCTCCAGGCGCTGTGGCACCCCTGGCAGGCCAGGTGCCGTATGTACGGGCGGCTGCGCGGGCTGCGCCGGGCAGTGGACGCGCTGCACCGCCGGCAGCAGGAGGCGGTGGCCGCGCTGACGGCTGAGCTGAGAGGTTCCTGAGAGGCTGCTGAGAGAACGTGCCGCTTGAGTGGTCGCATGCCCGGCGGTGAGCAGGACGGACGGGGGACGGCAGTCGTGCGGTCATGGCTGCCGCGTCGTCCTGGGCCGCCGGGCGTCCGAATCCGCGTCAAGCTGAGGGAGAACGATGACCCGGCACACCACCCGGTTCCGCAGCCGCGCCACAGCGGTGGCGGCCGTCGCGACGGCGGTCCTGGCGCTCGGCGGCCTGTCCGCCGCCACCGCGCAGGCCGCCCCGCAGAGCGCCGGGACGCGGGCCGCCGCCACCGCGGCGCCCGCGACGCAGGCGGCGCCGATGACCACGACCACGGGGTTCTTCACCGCCGGCGGCGTCAACATCCGCTCCGGGCCCAGCACCGCCTACACCATCCTCGGCCAGGGCCAGCAGGGCCAGGCGGTGTACATCTACTGCGAGGCTCCCGGCGACTGGTACCACATCCTGGACCGCGCCACCGGCGTCAACGGCTGGTCGTACTGGCCGGACAACATCCTGATCGACTCGCTGTCGCCGAACCCGCCGGGCTGCTGACGGGCCGCGCCCCTCGTACGCGCCCGAGGCCGCACCTGGTCCGCGCACGAGCCGGGCCCGGCCGATCACCCCGTTCCGCCCGCAGGTGACGATGCGGGCGGGTCTGCCGGACCCTCGCCCCCTTCTCCGCCGCCATGGACGGAGGAGGGGGCTCGCCGCGTGCCCTCGGCCCGACCACGTGTGCCCTCCGCCCGACCGCGCCCGCCCGGGCGCCCGCTCCGCGTAAGGTGGTCGTCCCATGCGGGCGTCCACCGCCCCGCCGTGGCTCCGGTCCGCCCCGCATGGCGCTACGCACCGGGGTACGGCAGGAGATCCATGGCCACGTTGGACATCGCCGTACTCGGCCCTTTCCTGCTGCGCCTGGACGGCCACCCGGTGGAACTGCCCAGCATGCGCCAGCGCGCACTGCTCGCCGCGCTCGCGCTGCGGGCCGGCCGTACCGTGGCGAAGGGCGAACTCGTGGAGTGCGTCTGGGCGCAGCAGCCGCCCCGGCATGTGGCCTCCAGCCTGTACACGCTGGTCAACCGGCTGCGGACGCTGCTCGGTGAGGAGTCGGTGCGGACCGCGCCCGCGGGCTACCGGCTGGACGTGCCGCCGGACCGGGTGGACGCGCTGCGGTTCGAGCGGCTGCTCGACGCGTCCCGGGCCGCGTGCCCCGGCCTCCCCGCACCCGGCGCCGCCTCGCCTGCCTCGCCCGCCGCGGACGTCCCGGCGGCGCACCGGCTGGTGTGCGACGCGCTCGCGCTGTGGCGCGGCGCCCCGCTCGCGGACGTCGGCTCCCCGCACGTCGAGGACGCGTACGCCGCCGCGCTGGTCGAGCAGTACCTCGGCGCGGTGGAGCGCCGCGCCGACCTGGAACTGCGGCTGGACCGCGAGCCGTCGGCCGAACTCCTCGCCGACTTGCAGCAGTTGACCTCCCGCCACCCGTTGCGGGAGTCCCTGTGGCTGCGGCTGCTCACCGCCCTGGGTGCCGCGGGCCGCCTCGCGGAGGCGTTGGAGACGTACGAGGCGGTGCGGCGGCTGCTGGACGACCAGCTCGGCACGCTGCCGTCGGCCGAACTGCGCGCCGCCCATGAGCGGTTGCTCCGCCAGGACACCGGACCCCGGTCCGCCCGGGGGATCGCGCCGACCGGCTCGCCCACCCGACTCCCGCCGCAGGCGCCGGAGTCCGGCCCCGCCACCGCTCCTGCCCCCGCGCCGCCCTCGCTCCTGCCGGCCCGCACCGACGGCTTCGTGGGCCGCACGGCCGAACTCGCCCTGCTCGACGCGCTTCCGGCCGCCGTGGGCGACGGCAGCGGGCGTGCCGCCGTCGCCGTCGTGCACGGCATCGGCGGCGCGGGCAAGACCACGCTCACCGTGCACTGGGCGCACACCGCCGGGCGGCACTTCCCGGGCGGCCGGCTCTACGTGGACCTGCACGGCTTCGGCCCGGACACCCCGGTCGGCGCGCACCACGCGCTGGGCCTGCTGCTGGCCCAACTCGGCGTCGACCCCGACCGGATGCCCGCCGACGCCGACGAACGGCGCGCCCTGTGGCGGACGTCGCTGGCCGGGCGGCGCGCGCTGGTCGTCCTGGACAACGCGCACAGCGTGCAGCAGGTGCGGCCGCTGCTGCCGGGGGCCGGCTGCTGCGCGGTCGTCACCAGCCGCAACCGGCTCAGCGGGCTGGTCATCCGCGACGGCGCCCGCTCGGTGCCGCTGGGCGAGTTGACCGACAGCGAGGCGGCGGCGGTGCTGGCCACCGCCGTGGGCGGCGACCGTACGGCCGCGGAGCCGGAGGCGGCGGCCCGGCTGGCCCGGGTGTGCGGGCGGCTGCCGCTGCCGCTGCGGATCGTCGCGGAGCAGGTCTCCCGGCAGCCCGGGGCGACGCTCGCCGGGTTCGCCGCCCAGTTCGAGCAGGCCGCGGCGGCGGGCGGCACCGGGCCGGGCGGCAGCCTGGACGCGCTGGCCGTCGCGGACGACCCGCTCAGCGACGTACGCACGGTGCTGTCCTGGTCCTACGACCAACTCGACCCGGCCGCCGCCCGGTTGTTCCGGCTGCTGGGCCTGGTGCCCGGCGGCACCGTGGACGTCGCGGCGGCCGCCGCGCTCGCCGGGCGCCCCGCCGCCGAGACCCGCGCCTGCCTGACCGGGCTCGCCGGGCTGCACCTGCTGGAGGAGGACGGCCCGGGCCGCTACCGCGCGCACGACCTGCTGCGGGAGTACGCCGCCGAGCGCACCACCGACCAGGACCCGGCCGCGGAGCGCGCGGCGGCCCTGGAGCGGCTGCTCACCTGGTACCACCACGCGGTGGACGCCACCGTCCGCGTCCTCGCGCCGCGCTGGAACAGCCTGTGCGCGCCGGCCGGCACCCCCGCGGCGCCGCTGCCCGCGTACGACGGGGACGTGGTCGGCGCGCGCGGCTGGCTCGACGAGCGGCGCGGCGCGCTGGTCGCCGCGGTCGAACACAGCGCGCGCCAGGGGCCGTACGCCTTCGCGTGGCTGCTCGCGGACCGGCTGCGCGGGTACTTCTGGCGCAGCGTGCGGGTCACGGAGTGGCAGGCCGTCGCCGAGGCGGCGCTCACCGCGTCGGCCGCGCACGGCGACGCGGGCGCCCGCGCGGTGGCCGCTCTCAGCGCGGCCGACATGCACATGCACACCAGCCGGCCCGCCGAGGCGGTGCCGCTCTACCGGCGGGCGGGGGCGCTGGCGCGGGAGGCCGGACGGCCGGACCTCGCGGCGACCGCGCTCAACAACCTCGCCGGGACCCTGTGGCGGGCCGGGCGGCTCGCCGAGAGCGCGGAGTGCCTGCGGGAGGTGCTGGTGCTCAACCGCGAACTCGGGCGTGCACACAGCGAGTTCGGCGCGCACCTGAACCTCGCCGCGGTGTGCCTGCCGATCGGCCGCACCCGGGAGGCGCACGAACACCTATTGAAGAGCCTGGAGTTGGCCGACGGGCAGCAGGAGCGGGCCCGCGCGATGGTCAACCTGGTCGGTACGACACACGCGTTGGGCCGTCTGGACGAGGCGCTGCGGTACGCGGACATGGCGCTGCCGGCCGTCCGCGCGTCGCACGACACGACGTGGCAGGCCGACTGCCACTCCCACCTCGCGGCGATCCACTGCGACCGCGGGGCGCGGGACCTGGCGTGGGAGGCGGCGGAGGCCGCGCTGCGGGTCGCGGGCACCACGCAGGACCCGCTGGTCCAGGCGGAGTCCCTGCTCACCGCGGGCGCGGTGCGGGTGCGGTTCGCCGCCGGCGAGCCGTCGGGCGCCGAGCCCTTCTACCGCCAGGCGCTGTCCGTCGCCCGGGAGAACGGCCTGCCGTACGTGGAGGCCGGGGCCAGGACCGGGCTGTCGGAGGTCGCGGCCGCCGCCGGGCGGCTCCAGGACGCCTCCGTGCACGCGTCGGCGGCCGCCGCCTTCGCCGAGGAGCACGGGTTCGTCGTCCGCGCCGCCGACGCGCTCCTCGCGCTGGCCCGGGTCCGGCTCCGCCAGGACGACCTTGCCGCGGCGGCCGAGATCGCCGACCGGGCCGCCCGCGGCTACGCGTCGGCCGACCGGCCCGTCGGCGCGGCCCGCGCCCGCCTGCTGCGCGCCCGCGCGCTCGCGGCCCCCGCCGACCTCGCCGAGGCCGAGGCGGCCCTGACCCGCCTCGGCTGCCCCGCCGCCGACTGACCGCGCGGGCCGCCGCACCCGAGGCTGCGGGCGGCCGCCGGGAGGCAGCCGGCACCCGCCGTACCGCCGGGTCCCGAGACCGTCAGCCCTCTCGCGCGATGGCGGTCATCAGCGCGTCCAGCAGGCCCGGTGCCGCTTCCTGGAGGGTGGAGCGGCGCAGCCGGTGCCCGCGGGACGGGCCGACCATGACCGGGTGGAGGACGCCCGCCTCGACCAGGACCTTGAAGTGGTGGGTGGCGGTGGACTTGTTCAGGCCGTCGTAGAGGTCCGAGCAGGGGGCTTCGGCCGCGGGGTGCGTCGCCAGGCGGCGGACCATCTCCAGGCGCACCGGGTCCGCGAGGGCGCGCAGGAGTTTCTGGACGGGGGCGACGGGCGGCAACTGGTCGGGCGGGATCTCCCAGGACGGCATCAGACGGCTCCAAGTTTGACGTTCATCGTACTTCTCCCTAGCATCCCCGAAGTACGACCCACATCATACTTCCCTGGAGTCCTCGTGAAGGCACTCTCCCCGGGCCGCCGCGCCCAGCCATGGCGCTACGCGGCCCTCCTCGCCCTGCCCATGCTCGGGCAGGCGACCTCCGCCATCCCCTCGCCGCTCTACTCCCTGTACGCCGACAAGTGGCACTACCCGCCCTTCCTGACCACCGTCATCTTCGCCGCGTACGGGGCCGTGGCGGTCGTCGCGATCCTCGTCTCCGGGCCCCTGTCCGACCGGTACGGCCGCCGGCCCGTCCTCGTCGCCGCCGTCCTGCTGCTGCTCGCCGGGCTCGCCGTCTTCGTCGGTGCCGCGGGGCCCGGGTACCTCGTCGTGGCGCGGATGCTCAACGGCCTGGGGATCGGCACGATCGTCGTCGTCGGCGGGGCCGCGCTCCTGGACGTGGACCCCGAGCGGGCCGCCCGCAGCGGGACCCTCACCGCCATCGCGTTCAACGTCGGCATCGCCGTCGCCGCGCTCGGCACCGCGGGCCTGGCCCAGACCGGCTTCCACCCCCTGGTCCTGCCCTACCTCGCCGACGCGGCCATCGCCCTCGTCCTGCTCGTCCTCCTCCTGGCGATGCGCGAACCGCACCCCTCGGCCGGTGCCGCGCCACTGGGAATCCCCCGTCCGCAGGTGCCCCGGGAGATCCGCGGGCGCTTCGTCTTCGCCGTGATCGGCGCCAGCGCCGCCTGGGCCGTGCTCGGGGTCTGCTTCTCGCTGGAGCCGTCGATCGCCGCCGACGCCGCGCACGTCCACGGACCGTTCTTCGGCGGTGTCGTCATCGCGGCCGTGACCCTCGCCGCGGCCCTCACCCAGGTCATCAGCGCCCGCCACCCGGCCCGCACCGTCGCCCTTGTCGGCGACACGGCGCTCGCCGTGCTCATGCTGGCCGGGGTGGGCGGCTTCGCGACCGGCAACGCCGTCGTCATCATCGCCACGGTCGCACTCCAGGGCGGCGCCTACGGGCTCGCCTTCGGCGGCTCCCTGCGCCACCTGACCGCACGCATCCCCGCCGAACGGCGCGGGGCCGTCATGTCCATGTTCTACCTGCTCGCGTACGGTGCGCTCATCACGCCCACGCTGCTCGTCGGCATCGGCGCGACCGTCTGGAGCGCCACCGCGATCTTCCCGGTCTTCTCCGTGCTCGCGGCCCTGCTGTGCCTGTCCGCCGTGGCCGTCGAGCGCGTGCCGGGGCGCCGAGCAGGCCGCCTCACGCCCACGCAGGCGTCGGCGGCCGAGGCGGCGCGGATGAGCGAGGTCGACTGACCCGCGGGGCCTCACCGGATGCGGTGGGTGGCCCGGTCGAAGGTCAGCCGGAACTGCGGCAGCCGTATCCGCTTCGGGTCGAGCAGGTCGATCAGCTCGACCAACTGCTGCTGGACGACCTGGAGTCGGGCCACGGCGGGCGCGGTGTCCGCCGCGAGGCGGTCCACATCGGCCAGCAGCACGCCGAACCAGCCGGCGAAGGCGGCGTCCTGGTCCAGCTTCCCGCAGAACTCGGCGTAGCCCAGGCAGCGCCTACGGCCCGGCTCGCCGTCGGGGTGGATCATCAGCTCGCCGACCGCCCGCTGCTGGGCGCGGAACAGCCGCAGTTCGCTGCTCGCCACGTCGATCTTCGACAGGCTCGACCCGATCCGGGAGATCTGGAGCGTCACCTGCGAGTTGAGCCGGCTGGTGCCCAGGTCCAGGAACTGCACGTCCCGGCGCAGGATCTCCACCCAGCCCAGGTACTCCGCGAGCACGAACACGGTGCTGCGCCGGACGAACTCCGCGTCCCGGTCGCTGCCCCGCGTCAGGAACGACGTCAGGAAACCGTTCCCCCGCGACGGGTCCAGGTCGATCACATGGCCGTGCAGGACGTTGTACAGCCGGGTCTGGAGGTCGTACGCGGCCCACACCAGCGAGGCGCCGTACCGGTCCATGTACGTGCGCTGCTCCCACGAGCGCAGGCGCCGCTGCTGCCATTGACTTCCGCTCCCCGGGCTAAAGCCCGGGGATTCCTACCACGGTCGA
>NZ_JBYIRL010000041.1:0-71991 GCF_057708125.1 Actinacidiphila sp. bgisy145 | reverse complement strand
CCCCCCCCCCCCCCCCCCCCCCCCCCCCCCCGGGGCCGGGGTACGCGCCGCTGCGCCCGTGGCCGGGAACCGTTCGCCCGCGTCGGGCGCTTCGTTCCGCGGGGGCGGCAAGTCCCGTGGTCGGGCGGGGACGCCGTGGCCGAAGTGGTCCGGTGCCGGGGTGGCTGTGCGCCGGGGGGCGGCGCGCGCGGGAGAATCGTCGGGGCGCCCGTGGGGGCGCCGCGGCCGGGGGTGTGGACCTCCCGGCCGGTCGATGGCCTGAAAGGCTCCCATGAAAGCTGAGATCGCCGTGCCCATGGGGGCACCGCACAGCCGCATTCTCGGAGTGGGTGCGTACCGCCCGCGGCGGATCGTGGACAACGTGGAGGCGTGCCGCCACATCGACTCCTCCGACGAGTGGATTCGCGCCCGGACCGGCATCGTGACCCGGCGCTGGGCCGAGCCGGACGAGACGCTGGGCGTGATGGCCGAGGCGGCCGCCCTCAAGGCGATCGCCGCCGCGGGGATCACCCCGCACGACGTGACCTGCGTGATCGCCGCGACCTTCACGCACCTGCTCCAGACCCCGGCGATCGCCACCGAGATCGCCCACCGGGTGGGCGCCGACCGGGCCGCGGGCTTCGACATCTCCGCGGGCTGCGCCGGGTTCGTGCACGGTGTGGTGCTCGCCTCCGACGCGGTGCGGGCCCGGGGCGGCCACGTACTGGTGGTCGGGGTGGAAAGGATGTCGGACATCATAGATCTGACGGACCGTTCGACCGCCTTCATCTTCGGCGACGGCGCCGGCGCGGTCGTGGTGGGCCCCTCGCAGACCCCCGGCATCGGCCCGGCGGTGTGGGGCGCCGACGGCTCGCAGGCCGACGCGATCCGGCAGAGCGTGCCGTGGAACACCCTCAGGGACGACCCCGGCCACCCCTTCCCCGCCCTGCGCCAGGACGGCCAGCGGGTCTTCCGCTGGGCGGTGTACGAGATGGCGAAGGTGGCCACGCGGGCGGTCGAGGCCGCGGGCCTGCGGCCGGAGGACCTGGACGCCTTCATCCCGCACCAGGCCAACGAGCGGATCATCGACAGCATGACCAGGTCCATGGGGCTGCCGGCCCGGGTCGCCGTCGCCAAGGACATCGTCACCAGCGGCAACACCTCGGGGGCGTCGATCCCGATGGCGATGGACACGGTGCTGGCCGCCGGCGACGTCTCCTCCGGGGACACCGCGCTGCTGCTCGGCTACGGCGCCGGCCTGTCGTACGCGGCGGTGGTGGCGACGCTGCCGTAGCGGCGTCAAGAGGGCCGTACCGGCCAGTGCGCGGCCGGGTGCGACAGCACGAGGAGGCGGTGATCCGCAGACCACCGCCTCCTCGTGTGGCACCCCGCCTGGGCGAAATGCGCTGCCTACGGCCGTGTCAGGGCGGCCG
Source organism: Actinacidiphila sp. bgisy145 (assembly GCF_057708125.1). Taxonomy (NCBI): domain Bacteria; kingdom Bacillati; phylum Actinomycetota; class Actinomycetes; order Kitasatosporales; family Streptomycetaceae; genus Actinacidiphila; species Actinacidiphila sp. bgisy145. The sequence continues at coordinate 70,579 of NZ_JBYIRL010000041.1, read as the reverse complement.
CGAGCCGCAGGGGCATCCTCTCAGAGCACCCGGCTCCTCCGAAAGGATTCGGCCACTTCCGTCACTGCCGGCCCCGCGGCGGCGCCCGGTTGGGCACCGTTTCGGCGGGTGCGCGGGGCCGGGTGCGGCGGCCGGGTGTTTCCCGGCGTTCGCGTGATAGGACCACCGCCTTTCCGGTCAATACGTAGGAAAAGCGTATTAACGTGCGCGCGGCACGCGGAGGGAGCGGCATGACGATCGCGGAACAGCAGCCCGGCGGTGACACCGTCGACCCGCCGGGCGGCGGAGGCGGAGGCGGACGCGGACCGCGCAGGCGGCTGCTGCCCTGGAAGCACCGCCGCGACCTGACCCCCGGTCAGCTGCGCCGCCGCCGCATGGTGACCCGCGGCGCGCTCGGCGTGTGCGTGGTGTGCGTCGGCACCGTCGGCTGGTCGGTCGGCAAGGCGCTCACCTACCCCGGCAAGGACAGCACCCAGGCCCGGCTGGCGGAGTGGGCCCGCGACCACGAACTCGGCTTCGTCGTCGACAAGCTGGAGAACGTCCAGTACCGGATGCACCCGCCGAAGGTCGGCGGCACCCTGTCCGCCGACGCGCTGGCCCGGATGAAGGCCACCGCGGGCGCCGCCGCGGCCCCCGCCCCCGGCGCCCACGCCGCCGCCCCGGCCCAGCCCCTCATCCCCATGCGCGCGGCCATGACGCCGCCGGTCAGCCCGGCGCTGCCCGGCGAGGGCGTCTACCGCACCCTCAGCAGCGCCCACGGCGAACCGATCGTCCAGGGCACCTATGTCCGCCCCGACGAGGAGCACACCTCCTACGAGGCGGCCGTCGCCTGGATCAGCGGCAAGCACGCCCGCTTCCAGCTCCACCCCGGCTTCATGGAGCCCGGCGGCACCTTCGACGTGCCGCCCACCATCCCCAAGGGCAGCCGCACCGGCCTGGTCGCCACCTGGAACGGCGGCTTCCGCATCACCGATGGCGGCTCCCGCGGCGGCTTCTACCTCGACGGCAGGACCGACGGCGAACTGCGCGACGGCGCCGCCTCGGAGGTCTTCTACAAGGACGGCTCCATCAAGGTCGGCGTCTGGGGCCGCGACGTGCGGATGACCCCCGACGTCGTCGGCGTCCGCCAGTGCCTGGAGCTGATGGTCGACGACGGCAAGGTGGTGCCCGACATCGACGACGGGTCCAAGTGGGGCGTCGCCGACCAGGGCGGCATGTTCGTCCCCCGCTCCGGGGTCGGCGTCACCGCCCAGGGCGACATCATCATGGTCGTCGGGCAGGCGCTGTCCGCGCAGAGCCTCGCCGGCCTGATGCAGCGCGCCGGCGCGGTCCGCGCCATGCCGCTGGACATGAACCGCGCCTGGCCGTCGTTCATGTCCTACGACAGCAGCCGCGACCCGTCCAACCCCAAGCCCACGAACATCCTCGACTTCGAGGACCCGCCGGACCGCTACTACGTCCAGGCCACGCGGGACTTCGTGGCGGTGTACGCGCGCTGACCGCGCGGCACCGCGCCCGCGCGGTGGGCGGCCCCGCGGACCCGCGAGGCCGCCCACCGGTGCGCCGCTCGGCGGTCGGCCGGTTCGGGCCGCTCACCGCCCAGTCCTCGGCCAGGAGCCGGTTCGCGATCGCACCGGGCGCCGCGCGCAGGTCGTCCACCGCTCGTCCAGCCGGCACGCCCACAACCCGGGTGAGCGCCGCCGCCTCGCGCTCACCGGCCGCCGTCGTGGACACGTACGTCCCGGCCGGCGCCGGCCACCCGTCGGCCGCGGCCTGTTCGAACGCCGGCCGCGGCGCCTCGGGCGGCAGCCGCCCGTGCCTGCCCCACCGAAGGCGCATCCAGCGCCCGCGCCGCCCGCCCGCGCCCGCCCCGCCTGTTTCCGGCCGGACCGCGCCCACCTGGCGCGACGCCGTCACCCGTCCGGCCGAACCCCGGAAAAGCGGTGGCCGCCCGCCGTAGGCTTCCCCCATGGCGGCAGAACACGAGCACCCCGGCGGCAGCGTCCGCGTCGACTCCTGGATCTGGTGCGTACGGCTGACCAAGAGCAGGTCGCAGGCGGCGACCGCCTGCCGGGCCGGGCACGTGAAGGTCAACGGCGAGCGGGTCAAGCCCGCGCAGGCGGTGAAGGTCGGCGACGAGGTACGGCTGCTGCACGCCGGGCGCGAGCGCGTGGTCGTCGTGTCCCGGCTGCTCGCCAAGCGGGTCGGCGCCCCGGTCGCCGCGGAGGCGTACGTCGACAACAGCCCGCCCCCGCCGCCGCGCACCGACGCCCTCGCGATGGGGGTGCGCGACCGCGGTGCCGGCCGCCCCACCAAGCGCGACCGCCGCGAGCTGGAGCGGCTGCACGGCCGCCGCGAGCGCGGCTGACGCCCGGCGGCCGCCGGCGCGCACGCGGGGCGCGGCGGGAACCTGTCCCCGCCGGCCGGCCGGCCGGCCGGCCGGCCGCACGCACGGCCCGGGACGGTGTACGCCGGGCCGGAACCGGCTTAAACTCTCGGTGCTAGTTTTCCGGTACCGAGGAGCCCGCGATGCGCCCAGTCCACTTCGCCGCCGCCCGCCGCACTCCGATCGGGCGCCTGCGCGGTGCACTGTCCACCGTCCGGCCCGACGACCTCGCGGCCACCGTCATCCGCGGCCTGCTCGACGGCGTCCCCGCCCTCGACCCGGCCCGGATCGACGACGTCTACTGGGGCGCCGCCAACCAGTCCGGCGAGGACAACCGCAACGTCGCCAGGATGGCCGTCCTGCTCGCCGGGCTGCCCGACAGCGTGCCGGGCGCGACCGTCAACCGGCTGTGCGCCTCCGGCATGGAGGCCGTCACCACCGCCGCCCGCACGATCGCCGCCGGCGAGGCCGACGTGGTGCTGGCCGGCGGCTCGGAGTCGATGAGCCGCGCCCCCTTCGTCATGGCCCGCCCCGACGAGGCCCTGCCGCGCGCCCTCCAGACCCACGACACCCGCCTCGGCTGGCGCCTGACCAACCCGCGGATGAGCGACCTGCACGGCGTGCTGTCCATGGGCGAGACCGCCGAGGAGGTCGCGGCGCGCCACGACGTCAGCCGCGCCGACCAGGACGCCTTCGCGCTGCGCAGCCACCGCAACGCCGCGCGGGCCCGCAAGGACGGCCTCTTCGACGCCGAGATCCTGCCCGTCACCCGCCCCGACGGGGTGGTGGTCGCCGCCGACGAGAGCATCCGCGAGGACACCACCGCCGAACGCCTCGCCGCCCTCGCCCCCGTCTTCCGGGCCGGCGGCAGCGTCACCGCGGGCAACTCCTCGCCCATGAACGACGGGGCCGCCGCGCTCCTGCTGGTCAGCGAGGACGCGCTCGCCGACCTCGGCCTCGAGTCCCTGGGCCGCTACGCCGCGGGCGCCAGCGCGGGTGTGCACCCCGACGTCATGGGCATGGGCCCGGTCCCGGCCACCCGCCGCGCCCTGGCCCGGCTCGGCCGCGGTGTCGACTCCGTCCAGGAGGCCGAGTTCAACGAGGCGTTCGCCGCCCAGGCGCTCGCCTGCGTACGCGAACTCGGCATCGACCCCGACCTGGTCAACCCCACCGGCGGCGCCATCGCGCTCGGCCACCCGCTCGGCTGCTCAGGCGCCCGTATCCTCACCACCCTGCTGCACCGGATGCGCCGCACCGGCGCGGCCCGCGGCCTGGCCACCATGTGCGTCGGGGTCGGGCAGGGCGCCGCGGTCCTGGTCGACCGGGCCTGAGCGCCGTACGGCTCCCGCCCCGCGCCCCACCGCGGGCGCCAATACCCGTACGCACCGGGCATCTTGGGACGGTTCCACGGCCGCCGGGGCGCAAAACGCCGAGCCGACCGCGGAAGTCGTACCGCGGACGGGGAGGCGTCTGACATGATCGGAACCGTGCAGACATCGACCGCCGGCGCCCCGCAACTCCTCGCGATCAGCGACCTGCACGTCGGCTATGAGGCCAACCGCGACATCGTCGAGAAGATGCGGCCGGGCGGTGACGGCGACTGGCTGATCGTGGCCGGCGACGTCGGCGAGATCGCCGAGGACATCCTGTGGGCGCTGCGCACCCTCAAGGAGAACTTCGGCACCGTCATCTGGCTGCCCGGCAACCACGAGCTGTGGACGCACCCCAAGGACGCGCTGACGCTGCGCGGCGAGGCCCGCTACCGGTACCTGGTCGAGCAGATCCGCGGCCTGGGCGTCATCACCCCCGAGGACCCGTACCCGGTCTGGGAGGGCGTGAACGGCCCGGTCGCCGTCTGCCCGATGGCGCTGCTCTACGACTACACGTGGCGCGACGGCACCCCCGGCGCCACCACCAAGGCGCAGGCGCTGGAGCAGTCCGGCGAGTTGGGCGTCGTCTGCACCGACGAGATGCTGCTGCACCCCGACCCGCTGCCCGGCATCGACGACTGGTGCCGGGCCCGCGTCGCGCAGACCGCCGAGCGCCTGTCGGCCCTGGACCCCGAGCTGCCGACGGTGCTGGCCAACCACTGGCCGCTGCACCGCGAACCGACCCGCGTGCTGCGCTACCCGTCGTTCGCGCTGTGGTGTGGCACCGAGCTCACCGAAGACTGGCACCTGCGCTTCCGCGCCACCGAGGTCGTCTACGGCCATCTGCACATCCCGCGGATCATCCACCGCGACGGCGTCCGCTTCACCGAGGCGTCGCTCGGCTACCCGCGCGAGTGGGGTGCGCGGGCCGCCGGACCGCTCGGCCCGCGCCGCATCCTCGCCGGCCGGCCGGGGGCGGCGCGATGATCGAGCGCCTGGTCCCCGCCGCGGTCCGCACCCGCGTCGCCTACGGCGACGAGCTCGACCGGGTCCCGCTGCTGCCTGAGGAGGAGCCCGCCGTCGCCCGCGCGGTGCCCAAGCGCCGTGCCGAGCACGCCGCCGGGCGGGCCTGCGCGCGCGAGGCACTCGCCGCGCTCGGGGTGCCTGCGGGGCCCATCCCGCGTGACGACGCCGACCGCGGCGCCCCGGTCTGGCCGGCGGGCGTCGTCGGCAGCATCACGCACTGCGAGGGGTACCGGGCGGCGGCCGTGGCGCGCGCCGCCGACGTCCTCGCGCTGGGCATCGACGCCGAGCCGCACGGCCCGCTGCCCGACGGCGTGCTGGACGTCATCCACTCCACGCCCGAGGAGCGCGCGGCGCTGGCCGAACTGACCGGCAAGCGGCCCGAGATCCACTGGGGCCGGGTGCTGTTCAGCGCCAAGGAGACCGTCTACAAGGCGTGGTATCCCTACCACCACCGGATGCTCGGCTTCGAGGAGGCCGAACTCCTCCTGACCGAGGAGCCGTTGCTGTCCGGTCCGCCCCAAGGCACTTTCAGCGCACGGCTGCTGGTGCCCGGTCCGCTGCTGGCCGAGGGCGTCGGCCCGGACGTGTTCACCGGGCGCTGGATCGTCCACGAGGGCATCGTGGCCACGGTCATCGCGATCACCGCGGAGCCGGCCGGGAGTTGAGCCGCCCGGGTCGGTGTCGGTCGGGTCGGCGACGGTCGTCCTGCTCGGGCCGCTCCGCTCGGGCCGCCCGCCGCAACAGGCCCTGGGCGGACGGCGTCAGGCGGACCGGCGGCGGACGAGCGTCGTCCTGAAGATCACCGAACGGGTCTGCTGGGCACTGTCGTCGATGAGGGCGAGCAGCAGCCGGCCCATCTCCGCGGCCATGTCCTCCACCGGCTGCCGCACGGTGGTCAGCAGCGGCCGGGAGGCGGTCGCCGCGCTGCTGTCGTCGAAGCCGACCACGGCGATGTCCTCCGGCACCCGGCGGCCGAGGTCGCGCAGGGCGAGCAGCGCGCCCTGCGCCATCAGGTCGTTGGCGACGAACACCCCGTCGGTGTCCGGGTGTTCGGCCAGCAGCGCGCGCATCGCCGCCTCGCCGCTCTCCTGTGTGAAGTCGCCCTCGACGGCGGGCGGGCGCGGGTGGCCGTGGCCGGTCACCGCGGCGCGGAAGGCCGCGCGGCGGTCCCGTCCGGCCGGGGAGTCGTGCGGGCCGGCGATGGTGGCGAGGCGGGTGCGGCCGAGCGAGACGAGGTGGTCGACGGCCAGTTCGACGCCCGCCTGCTGGGAGATGTCCACGAAGCTGATCGGCACCGGCTCCGCCGGGCGGCCGAAGAGCACCACCGGCAGCCCGGCTTCGGCCAGCAGGGCGGGCAGCGGGTCGGCGGGGGCGATCGAGACCAGCACCACGCCGTCGATGTGCTGCTGGCGCAGGGTGGTGACGAGTTCGCGCCGCGCCTGGTCGGAGTCGGCGAGCATCAGCACCGGGTGCATGTCGCGCGGCCGCAGCACCGTGAGCAGGCCGCCGACGATCCGGCCGAAGAACGCGTCGCTGAACACCCGTGACATGAAGGGGTCGTCGGCGCCGTGCCCGGGCACCGAGAAGACCAGCGCGACCGCGTCGGTGCGGCGGGTGACGAGCGTGCGGGCCGCGCGGTTCGGCACGTAGCCGGTGCGGGCCACCGCCTGCTGGACCACCTTCTGGATCTCCGGGTCGACGTTCCGCGTGCCGTTGACCACCCGGGAGACCGTCGCCCGCGAGACCCCGGCGGACCGTGCGACGTCTTCGAGTGTGGGCAGGTGCGGTCGACCCGGACGGCTGGTGGTCATACCTGCCTTTATACCACGGTGGGAGAGCGCTCTCCGATCTTGGGGCGGCCGGGGATTGATCGGCGGCGCGGGGCGACTTAAGGTCAAGCCGTCCGGTCATACCTCCGATGTATGGGAGTGGGTGCGGCTCATGCCCATGCAACCCTGGTTCTCCGACGCCAAGCTCGGCATCTTCGTGCACTACGGCGTCTACGCGGTCGACGGCGTCCCGGAGTCGTGGGCGTTCTACGACGGCAGGGTCAGCCGCGAGCAGTACTTCGGCCAGCTGGCCGGGTTCACCGCCGCCCGCTACGACCCCGACGCCTGGGCGCGGCTGTTCGCCCGGGCCGGCGCCCGCTACGCGGTGCTCACCGCCCGCCACCACGACGGCGTCGCCCTGTGGGACACCGCGCAGCAGGGCCTGTCCGTGGCCCGCGACACCCCTGCCGGGCGCGACCTGGTCGGCGGCTACGCCGACGCGCTGCGCGCGCACGGCCTGCGCGTCGGGCTGTACTACTCGCACTCCGACTGGTCCCACCCCGACTACGCGACCGTGCGCCACCCGTCGCCGGCCGGCGGCACGGCCGGCATCCCCGTCAACGACAGCCGGTTCAGCGCCCCGGAACAGGGCGCCGAGGACCCGGCCGCGTGGCGCCGCTACCTGGCCTACCGCGACGCGCAGGTGCGGGAGCTGACCACCCGCTACCGGCCCGACCTGCTGTGGTTCGACGGGGAGTGGGAGCGGTCCGCCGAGCAGTGGGGCATCGACGCGCTCGCCGACGACATCCTCGCAGTCACCCCGCAAGCCGTGCTCAACGCCCGCATGCTGCACCGCGGCGACTACGCCACACCCGAGCAGGGCGTCCCGCTCGTGGCACCGGACGGCCCCTGGGAGCTGTGCCTGACGGTCAACGACTCCTGGGGCTTCCAGCCGCAGGACCACCGGCACAAGTCGGTCGGCCAGCTCGTCCGCTACCTCGCCGAGACCGTCGGCGCCGGCGGCAACCTGCTGCTGGACGTCGGCCCGCGCGAGGACGGCACGATCACGCCCGAGCAGGCCGACCGCCTGGAGGGCCTGGGCGCCTGGACCGCCCGGCACGCGCCGGCGGTGTACGGCACCTCGGCCGGACTGCCGCCCGGCCACCACTACGGTCCCAGCACGCTGTCGGCCGACCGCCGCACCCTGTACCTGACCTGCTTCGACCCGCCGCGCGAGACGGTGTCGGTGCGCGGCCTGCGCAACGCCGTCCGGCGGGCCACGGTGCTCGGCACCGGCACGGAGGTCGGTCACCACGTCACCGGCGGGCTGCACGACGTGCCCGGCGTGCTGTGGATCGACGCGCCCGCGCCCCGCGACGTCGACCCGTACGCCACGGTGCTGGCGCTGGAGCTGGACGGCGAACTGGAGCTGTACCGGGGGACGGGCCGGGACTGAACGGGGGCCGGCGGTCGGCGCGGGCCGCAGGCACAGGGGGCAGGGGTAGGGACAGGGGCAGGCATCCGATGTCTGCCCGGGCTGCCGTACGGGCTCCCGGGTGACCGGCCGGAAGGCGGCCGGGGGATACTGGGCCCCATGGTGGCGCAACCCCCGAGCCGCAGCGCGGTGCACCCGGGCCCCGACGCGGACGAGCTGGCCCTGCTCACGCGGTGGCACGCCCTTCACACCGGGGTGCGGCGGCTCACCGACGGCATGCTCGCCGTCGTCGAGGCCGAGCAGGAGCTGGCGCCCAGCTCCTTCCAGGCCCTGATGTTCCTGGCCGCCGCACCCGGCAGGGCCGCGCCGATGAACCAGCTCTCGGCCGCCCTCGGCTTCTCCACCGCGGGCACCACCAAGCTGGTGGACCGGCTCGAAGGCGCGGGGCTCGTCGAGCGCCGCCCCTGCGCCACCGACCGCCGGGTCGTCCACACCGCGCTGACCCCGGCCGGCGCCGGGTCCGTACGGGCCGCAGCCGTGCTGCTCGCGCGGACGCTGCGGGCCCGGGTGGTCGAGCCGCTCGGCGAGGACGCCTTCCGCTGCCTGGCCGACACCGTCGGCTCCCTCGACCCGTTCGGCCCGGTGCCGTGCTCCTGAGACGGGGACGCGGCAGCGGGTCCGCGGCGCCGGGTGGCGGTGCCTTTGGCACAGTGGACGGCATGGATGACGAGGTCCCGTCGCCGCACGACCCGCACGTGCGGCACCTGCGCCAACTGTTCCTCGCCGTCGTCACGGGCAGCTTCCTCTTCCTCGTGCCGTGGATCGGCTACCTGTCGGCGAGCCTGCCCGACCACCACGAGGTCGACCAGTGGCGCTTCGCCTGGGTCGGCTTCGACTGCGCCCTGATCGTGGCGATCGGCATCACCGCGCTGTGCGCCTGGCGGCGGCTCCAGATCTTCATCCCGTGGGCGCTGGTCACCGCCGCCCTGCTGTGCTGCGACGCCTGGTTCGACATCGTGCTGGACTGGAACAGCGACGAGCTGGCCGGCGCGGTCGTCACCGCGGTGGTCGCCGAACTCCCGCTCGCCGCGCTGCTGGTGTACGTGGCCCGGAAGATGATCCGGCTGACCGTGCTCATCGCCTGGCGGCGGGCCGGCCGCACCGGCGCGCCGCCGCCGCTGTCCCGGCTGACCCTCATCAAGCTCGCCGACGGCGAAGGCGCCCCCGCCTGCGCCTGCCGGGAGCCGCACGGCCCGTAGGGCGCCTTCGCACCGCGCCGGGTCAGCCGGCGATGGCGTCCAGCGCGGCCAGGTCCTCGGCCGACAGCGGGAGTGCGGCGCCGGCGGCGTTCTCCCGCAGGTGGGCGGTGGAGGAGGTGCCGGGGATGAGCAGGATGTTCGGCGAGCGCTGCATCAGCCAGGCCAGCGCGACCGCCATCGGCGTCGCCCCGAGCCGGTCCGCGACGCGCGAGAGGGCCTCGGACTGGAGCGGCGCGAAGCCGCCCAGCGGGAAGAACGGCACGTAGGCGATGCCGTCGGCGGCCAGGTCGTCCACGAGGGCGTCGTCGTGGCGGTGGGCGAGGTTGTACATGTTCTGCACGCACACGACCGGGGCGATGCCGCGGGCCTCGGCGACCTGCTCCGCGGTGGCGTTGCTGACGCCGAGGTGGCGGATCAGCCCCTCGCGCCGCAGGTCGGCGAGGGTGCCGAACGCCTCGGCGATCGATCCGGGCCGGGTGCCCATGGCGTCGCCCATCCTCATATTCACCAGGTCGAGGGCCTCGACGCCGAGGGAGTCGAGGTTCTCGTGGACCTGCCTGCGCAGGTCCTCCGGGCGCCGGGCCGTGGGCCAGCCGCCCTGCGCGTCGCGGTTCGCCCCCACCTTCGTGGCGATGAGCAGCGAGTCGGGGTAGGGGTGCAGCGCCTCGCGGATCAGCGCGTTGGTGACCCCCGGACCGTAGGCGTTGCTGGTGTCGATGTGGGTGATGCCGAGGGCGACCGCCTCGCGCAGGACGGCCAGTGCGCCGTCGTGGTCCGCGGGCGGCCCCATGACTCCCGGGCCGGCCAGCTGCATCGCGCCGTATCCGAACCGGGTGACGGCCTTGTCGCCCAGCGGGAAAAGTCCGCCGGGAAGGGGTGTGGAGGGCGTGCTCATCGCCGTGCCTTTCGCTTCGTGCCGTACGGGGGTGGTCTCTGAGGTCCCCTTGCACCATTCTTGGAGAGGTGCTTCCTTTCGGGAAGGAGGCACTCTGAAGTGCGTAACGACCCGTGGGTGAGAGGTGGGACCGGTGGCGACCAGGGCGGAACGGAAGGCACAGGCCGCGGCGGAGTACAACGCGTTCCTCGCGGGGTGCCCCAGCCGCCAGCTGCTCGACCGGATCGCGGACAAGTGGGTGGTCCTGATCCTGTGCGCCCTGGGCGGCGGCGGGGAGGGCGGCACCCCGCGGGCGATGCGCTACTCCGAGCTGGCACGGCAGTTGGCCGGCGTGAGCCAGAAGATGCTGACCCAGACCCTGCGCGCCCTCGAACGCGACGGCCTGCTCACCCGCACCGTGACCCCCACGGTGCCGGTCACGGTCACCTACGAGCTGACCGGCCTCGGCCTGTCGCTGCACCACCTGACCCGCGGGCTGCGGCAGTGGGCGCAGGGCAACATGGACCAGGTCCTCGCCCACCGGGAGCAGCACGACGCGGCGAACGCGTAGCAGGGCCGGCGGCCCGGTGCGGACCGGGGGCGGCGGTCGGGTGGGACCAGGGCCCGGCGGGGCTCAGCGGGGCTCAGCCGGCCTCGATGCGGCGGACCGCCGTGTCCAGGGCGGCGTCGCGGGTGGCGTAGACCTCGCACACCGGGCTGCCGGTCGGCGTGCGGGTGTGGTCGATCTCCCACAGGCTCAGCTCGGTGCCGTCGGGCAGCAGGAAGGCGTGCTCGTACAGCGACCAGGTCACCGTGCGCCCGGCGACGTGCGTGCTGCGGCGGCCCACCATGCCGATGGTGTGGGCGACCGCCGCGTGCAGGCGGCCCTGGACGTCGGCCCCCGGCGGGTTCGCGTTGGCCGCGCGGCGCAGCAGGCGGCGGGCGTGCTCGGGCGAACCGGCCTCGGTGTACGCCCGGTTGCGGCCGCTCGCCGAGGGCAGCGGCTCGGCACCCGGCAGACCGGCCGACCCGGCGAGGTCCGCGAGGTCCGCGAGGTCCGCGAGGTCGGCCGGGCCGGGCCCGGTCCGCATGGGCAGCGGCGTCCCGAACGCGGTGTCGGCCTCCCACTCGGCGAGCGCCAGCTCGCCCCGGTCGGTGAAGACCGCGCGGGTCAGCTCCCCGCCGGGCCCGGTGTTGTGCTCCAGCTCCCACACCAGCCGCACCCCGCCGTCCGGCAGCAGGAAGCTGTGCCGGTAGGTGCGCCGGTCCATCGCCCGCGGCGGCCCGTTGGTGTGGCGGCAGGACTGGAGGCCGCAGTAGTGCATCAGCGCGCCGCGCACCTCGGCCAGCTGCCGCGCGGCCTGCGCGCCGTTGCGGGCGCGGCCCAGTAACCGCGCCAACTGCTCGGCGGGCCGCCCCCCGGATCGTACGACGTCCGGCTCGACCGCCCGTGCAGGTCCAGCGTCCATACGGCCCTCCCGTTCCCCGGCGCCGCCACTCTCCTGCTGCCACTCAGCGTAGTAGCGCCGTCGCCCGAGGAGTATGCGGAAGGCCGGAATTACGGGCGTGTACGCTGCAACGCGCGCCCCCCGCGGGCCATCGGGACGAGCCTCACTCCGCCGCCCCGGCGCACCATGCCAGCGCCCCGCCGAGGTGGCGGCGGAAGTCCGGGTCGGCGTAGGCGGACGGGAGGTGCCCGAGCGCGGTGTAGAACACCCGCCCGCCGCCCGCCCGGTGGCACCAGACCAGCGGGTGGTCCGTGCCCGTCCGGGTGCCGTCGTAGCTGCCCTCGTCCACGGAGGCCAGCACCCGCACCGCCCGTCCGGCTGGTCCGGCGCGGAAGTCGTACCACTCGTCGGTCCAGCGCCAGCGGGCCGGCAGGTGTGCGGTGGCGGGGTGGCCGCGGTCGTGGACGAGGACGTCGGCGGGCTGGAGGGGCGGGTGCCCGGCGAAGCGCGCGCCGAGCAACTCGCCGTAGTACGGCCAGTCGTACTCCGCGCACGCCGCCGCGTGGACACCGAGGAAACCGCCCCCGCCGGTGACGTGGCCGCGCAGCGCCGCCCGGGCCCGGTCGTGCAGGACCTCGCCGGTGGGGGAGAGGAAGACCACGGCCGCGCAGCCGGCCAGCGCGGCCGGGCGCAGGTCGTCCGGGTCCTCGGTGTGGCGGGTGGACAGGCCCTGTGCGGCGGCGAGTTCGGCGAGTGCGGCGGCCCCGGCGCCGATCGACGCGTGCCGGTAGCCGGCGGTCGCGCTGAAGACCAGGACGGCGCCGCGGCTCACCGGTCGGCCCGCCGCCCGGACGGCTGGGGTCCTTCCGAGGATGGCGAGGGCGGGGGCGGGGTGACGGCGCCCGGGAAGGGAGTGCCGCAGCGGGCGCAGTCCGGGCCGGCCGTCTCGCGGAAGGCCCCGCACTCCTCGCACACCCGGTCCAGCCAGCACACCGGGTCGCCGCCCTCGCTGATCTCCCCGCCCCCGCCGCCCTCTTCGCCTCCGGCCCGCTCGGTCCCGTCGCTCACGCCGTGCCCGCCTCCTGCGCTCTGCCGGCCCGGCGGCCGGTCCCGGTCTCCTCGGTGCCGCCGCCGTCGCCCGCCGCGCGGCCCTCCCGCGCGTCCGCGTCCCAGCGGCTCATCGCCCGCCGCAGCGAGCGCGACTCGGCGAACCCCAGCCGCGCCGCGCGCTGCGCCGATCCCGCCTCCTCGTGCCGCAGCCACTGCTCACGCCGTACGGTGTCCAGTTCGGCCCGCCAGGTGGTGCCGAAGTCGCCGAGCCGCCGTTGCAGGGTGCGCGGGCTGATCGCCAGCCGCCGCGCCGCCTCGGCCAACGAGGGGCGCCCGTAGGGCAGTTGGGTGGCGATCAGCTCACGCAGCCCGGGAACGGGAGCGGCATCCGTCATCGCGGGCGCTGTCGCTGTCGCTGCCGTTGCCGCGGGCGCCTGCGGGGGCGGGGTGGCGGCGGCCGCGCGCAGCATGATCGCGGCAAGCGCTGGGTCGGCGGTGTCCAACGGCCGCTCCAGGTCCCGCCGGTGCAGCGTCAGCGCGTCGGCGTCCGCGCCGAACTCCAGCCGGGCGGCTCCGAACGACTCCCGGTACGGCGCCTGCCGCCGCGGCGCCCGGTGGGCGAACTCCAGCCGGACCGGGCCGAGTTCGCGCCCGGTCGCGTGCCGGAGCTGCGCGGTCAGCACCGCCATCGCGAACTCCGCGACCACCCAGCGCAGTTCGTCGTCGCCGCGCCGCACGCCGTAGCCGATGGTCACCTCGTCCCCGGACTCCTCGATGGTGAGCAGGGAGTTGCTGCTGATCAGGTGGATGTGGGCGGCCTCGCGGGTCAGGCCCTCGCCGACGGTCGGCGCGGAGGACATCAGGTAGTCGAACACGTCGAGCAGGCCGGGCCGGTAGCCTTCGGCGGCCAGCAGGCCGGCGTCGCGGCAGCCGGTGTGCGCGAGCACCGCGCCCCACAGCCGGTAGGTGTGCGCGGAGGGGGCGCGGGTGGTCTCCGGCGAGGTCAGCAGGTGGGGCAGCCCCGCGGCGCGCGCGAGCTGTTCCGCCTCGCGCGGGCTCTTCGCGGCGGCGGTGGCGATCAGGCGGGTGACCACCACGGACTCGGTCTGCGGCGGGACCTGCGCGGCGCGGGCGGCGCCGCCGTCCGGGCCGGGCTGCTGGTGCGCGCGGGTGGACAGGTGGGGGTCGGCAGTGGGCGCTGCTGGCGGCATACCGGAACTCCGGCGGTCGGCGGTCGTCCTGGGTGGGGGCCCCGCGGCTGCCCGCCGGGGGACGTTCCAGCAGCCTACGCGTGATCTGGCGCGTTTCGACCACCGGCTGTCGCGTTCCGTCCTCCCGTACGGCGGTCGTCCGCCCCATGATCGGGGGGCGGCATCCCTGGGAGCCGCGGCGCACGAGAGGGGCGCGGGCCGGCGGGGGAGAGCCGGTGCGGAAGCGGGCCGAGGTCCGTACCGACTCCAAAAGGCCCAGTTCGCGCCCCTCACGTCCGCCCCGGCAGCCCCGGGCGGCCCCGTGCCGTCGACCGGTCTGTTCGTCCCGCCCGGTCTGCCCGGCCAGCCCGGTCCGGCGCCGGGTCGAGCCAGTGCAGCCGGCCCACGCTGATGATTTGCATCCGCAGCCGGGCCGCGGCCATGATCCGCTCCCGCGCGGCCGCGTCGCCGGGCGGCGCCTCCAGCAGTTCGGCCGCGGTCGCCACCATGTGGTCGACGTGGAGCCCGGCGAGCACCCGCAGTTCGGCCCCCGACCAGCCGGCCGACGCGGGCTGCACCGCCAGCCCCGCCGCCACCTCGTCGGTGAACCGGCCGAGTTCGGCCGCGATCGCCTCCCGTACCGGCCGCACCCCGCCGTGCCGCTCGCGCGCGATGAAGCGGACGTGCGGGCGGTGCTCGTCGACGTACGCCGCCGTGAAGGTGACGCTCCGGTCGATCAGGGCGTCGGGCGCGCTGCCGTCGGCGCCGTCGGCGAGGGTCGCGCGGACCACCTCGTGCAGGCTGCCCAGCGCCTCGCCGACCAGGGCGACGCCGAGGCCGTCCATGTCCGGGAAGTGGCGGTAGAAGGCGGCGGGCGAGACACCGACCTCCCGGGTCAGCTCGCGCAGGCCCAGGCTGCTGAGGTTCTGGTGCTCCAGCAGGCGCAGGCCCGCGTCCAGCAGCGCCTGCCGGGTCTGCTGCTTCTGCGCCCGGCGGGTGCCCGGCCGGGGTTCCCCGGTGCCCGGTCCCGGCCCCGGCCCCGGCCCTGATCCTGGCTGCGGCCGCGGGCCGTCGGAAGTGTGACTCATGTCATTCAGTAAACAACCGTTCTCCGACTTTGGCCACCGTACACTGGAGAAGTCAGTGAACAACTGTCATCCGAAATCTCGAACTCGCTGGAGGTGCAGCAGACATGAGCCTCGTCGTCCTCCTGCTGGGGATGGGCATCCTGATGGGTGCCGCCGCCCACACCTCGCTCACGGTCTTCACCGTCCTCGCCGCCGCCATCGCGGCCTGGCTGCTCGGTTTCGCCGTCCGCGAGGGCATCGCCCGCCGCCACCGCTGAGCGGGCGCCCGACCGACGCCCGGAAGAACCCACCGTTTTCCGAGAGGAACACCGTGAACACCGCAGCGCACCCCGTCAGCGCCGCTACCCCGGCCGCCCCCGCGACCCCGGCGGTCTCCCGCAACGTCCGCGACGCGGACGGCATGGCGGTCGCCTCCTTCCTGCTCGGCCTGCCCGGACTGCTCGTGCTCAACGTCGTGCTCGGCCCGGTCGCCGTCGTCCTCGCACTCGTCGCGTTCGCCCGCGGCACCCGCCGCCGCGGCCGCGCCGCCCTCGGCCTGGTGCTCGGCGTGGCCGACCTGGCCGTCATGGTCGCGGTCACCGTCGCCAACCACGGCGTCATCTGGTCCTTCACCTGAGCGGCCCGGCGCAGCGCCCCACACCGCGAACGGCCCGCCCCTCGTACGGATCGACGTACGAGGGGCGGGCCGTTCGGCGTCCCGGCGGGCGTCAGCTCAGGTCGATCCCCGGGTAGAGCGGGAAGCCCGCCAGCAGGTCCGAGGAGCGCGCCGCGACCTGCTCCGCGACGGCCGGGTCCAGCACGTAGTTCGCCTTCGAGGTGCCGCCCTTGGCCGCGGCCGCGGGCGTGGCGGCGGTCAGCACCGTGTCGATCAGGCCGGCGATCTCGTCCATCTCCGGCGCGCCCAGCCCCCGGGTGGTCAGCGCCGGGGTGCCGATCCGGATGCCGGAGGTGTACCAGGCGCCGTTCGGGTCCTGCGGTACCGAGTTGCGGTTGGTGACGATGCCCGCGTCCAGCAGAGCGGCCTCCGCCTGGCGGCCCGTCAGGCCGTAGGAGGAGACGTCGATCAGCGCGAGGTGGTTGTCGGTGCCGCCGGTGACGAGCGTCGCGCCGCGCCGCAGCAGGCCCTCCGCCAGGGAGCGGGCGTTGTCCACCACGGCGTGCGCGTACGTGCCGAACTCCGGCCGGGCCGCCTCCGCGAGCGCCACCGCCTTGGCCGCCATCACGTGCGGCAGCGGGCCGCCGAGCACCATCGGGCAGCCGCGGTCCACGTGCTCGGCGAGCGCGTCGTCGCACAGCACCATGCCGCCGCGCGGACCGCGCAGCGACTTGTGCGTGGTCGTGGTGACGATGTTCGCGTGCGGCACCGGGTCGAAGTCGCCGGTGAGCACCTTGCCCGCGACCAGCCCGGCGAAGTGCGCCATGTCCACCATCAGCGTCGCCCCGACCTCGTCGGCGATCTCGCGCATGATGCGGAAGTTGACCAGCCGCGGGTAGGCGGAGTAGCCCGCGACCAGGATCAGCGGCCGGAACTCGCGGGCGGCGGCGCGCAGCGCGTCGTAGTCCACCAGGCCGGTCGCCGGGTCGGTGCCGTAGCTGCGCTGCTCGAACATCTTGCCCGAGATGTTCGGCCGGAAGCCGTGCGTGAGGTGGCCGCCGGCGTCCAGTGACATCCCCAGCATCCGCTGGTTGCCGAAGTCGGCGCGCAGTTCGGCCCAGTCCGCCTCGGACAGGTCGTTGACCTGGCGGGCGCCGGCCTTCTCCAGCGCCGGGCGCTCCACCCGCTGCGAGAGCACCGCCCAGAACGCGACGAGGTTCGCGTCGATGCCGGAGTGCGGCTGCACATAGGCGTGCGCGGCGCCGAAGACGGTGCGGGCGTGCTCGGCGGCGAGCGACTCCACGGTGTCCACGTTGCGGCAGCCGGCGTAGAAGCGGCGGCCGACGGTGCCCTCCGCGTACTTGTCGCTGAACCAGTTGCCCATCGCCAGCAGCACCGCGGGAGAGGCGTAGTTCTCGCTCGCGATCAGCTTCAGCATCTCGCGCTGGTCGGCGACCTCGGCGGCGATCGCGTCGGCGACCCGCGGCTCGACGCTCCGCACGACCTCCAGCGCGCTGCGGAACGCGGTCGAGGCGACAGAGTCGCGCTGCGGGGAGGCGGAGTGGGAGGGGACGGACGGCTCGGCCATGGCGGGGTCCTCCGGAGGTTTCGGCAACGGGGTGGCCCAGGCGTACGGCACTTCGGTCCAGAACGAGCCGCTTCCCGATGGTTGCACCCATCCCAGCACGCCAGTCACGGCTCACCGGCAGCGTATCAAGGCGGAGGTCCGCCGCGTAGGGTCGGTCCGGGGCCGCCGCCGGGGCGGCCTCCTTACGGCGGGGGCCGGGCCGGCGCGGCGCGCCCCCGGTGCGGACGGCGAGCGGCGGGAGCGGCGGATGGGAACGGCACGGGCCTCGGCATCGGTACGGGGCGAGGTCACCGCCGCGGGCGCGGGCGTCATCGCATTGGACCGGCCCCGCGCGCTCAACGCGCTGGACCTGGACATGGTCCACGCGATCGGCGCGCTGCTGCGCGGCTGGCGGGAGGACCCGGCGGTACGCGCGGTGGTGGTGCGCAGCACCTCGCCCAAGGCGTTCTGCGCCGGCGGCGACATCGTGGCGATGCGCGCCGCGGGCATGGCCGGCGACGACGCGGCGGTCCGTGCGTACTTCAGCGCCGAGTACGCGCTCAACGCGCTGATCGCGCGCTACCCGAAGCCGTACACCGCGCTGGTCGACGGCTACGCGATGGGCGGGGGCCTGGGGATCTCGGTGCACGGCTCGGCGCTGGTCGCCACCGAGCGGGCGGTGCTGGCGATGCCGGAGACGGCGATCGGCTTCTTCCCGGACATCGGCGCCACCTACTTCCTGCCGCGGCTGCCCGGCGCGGTCGGCTGGTACCTCGGGCTGACCGGCGCCCGGCTGACCGGCGCCGCGGCCGTCGGGTGCGGCCTGGCCACGCACTACGTGCCCGCCGCCGAACTGCCCGCGCTTCAGGAGGCCCTGACCGGGCCGGACGGGGGCGCGCCGGACGCGGTGCTGGCGCGGTTCGCCGTGCCCGCCCCGCCCGCCGAACTCGCCGGGCGCGGCGCGGTGATCGAGCGCTGCTTCGGCGCGCCGGACCTGGACCAGGTGCGGGAGCGGCTGGCCGCGGCGGCCGCCGGCGGCGGCGCGGACGACCGCGCCTGGGCCGAGGACGCCCGCGCGCTGCTGGACCGGGCGAGCCCGATGAGCCTGGACCTGACCTTCCGGATGCTGCGCGAGGGAGAGGGCGCGAGCCTGGAGCAGTGCCTGGCGAACGAGTTGGAGAACGCCTGCCGCACCGCCCGGCAGCCCGACTTCCACGAGGGCGTGCGCGCGGCCCTGGTGGACCGGGACCGGACCCCGGTCTGGGCGCCCCGGCCGTAGCCGCGGCGTGAGCGTTCCGTCGTTCCGCCATGTGAGACGTCGGTATCACCATGTGGGCGGATCGGCGTACGCTGGCACCCGACGGCACCGGACCGCCGCCGTCGGGCGGCCGGCGGTGGCCGCGGGACGATTGGAGCGCCATGCCCCGGGAATGGGACGCCAGGACGTACGACTCCCTGCCGCTGCCGCACCTCGGCTGGGGGCGGCGCACGCTAGGGCGGCTGCCCCTGCGCGGTGGCGAACGCGTGCTGGACGCGGGCTGCGGGACCGGGCGCGACACCGAGGGGCTGCTCGACCGGCTGCCGGACGGCCGCGTCGTCGCCGTGGACGGTTCCGCCCAAATGCTGGACAGGCTGCGGGAGCGGCTGGCCGGGCGGCTGGACCAGGTGGAGGTCGTGCTCGCCGACCTGACGAAGCCGCTGCCCTTCGAGGGCGAGGTCGACGCGGTCTTCAGCGTCGCCGCCTTCCACTGGATCGAGGACCACGCCGCGCTCTTCGCCGCGCTCGCCGAGCGGATGCGGCCCGGCGCCCGCCTGGTCAGCGACTGCGGCGGCCGCGGCAACATCGCGGCCATCAACGCCGCCGTCGCCGACGTCACCGGCACCCCCTCCGACACCTGGGAGTTCGCGGGCGTGGACGACACCCGCGAGCGGCTGGCCGCCGCCGGGTTCACCGACATCGACGTGCGGCTGCGGCCCGACCCGGCGGTGTTCGAGCGCGGCGAGCAGCTGGAGGCGTTCCTCGCCACCCTCATCCTCGGGCCGCGGCTGGACGCCATGGCCGAGGACGACCGTGAACCGTTCGTCAAGGCGGTCGCGGCGCGGCTGGCCGAACCCGTCGCGGACTACGTCCGGTTGGAGATCTCCGCGGTGCGCGGCTGAGGGGTGCTTCCTGGGCGGGCGGCGCGTGGGCAGGAGGCCGGCGGGCAGGGGGCGCCGGCGGTGGACCGGCGGCGCGGGTGGGGCGAGGCGGGCACGGTGGGCGCGGTGGCGAGGGCAGGAGCGGCTCAACCGGTTGAGCCCGCGGCGCCCTGACGCGCCCCCACTTGCCGCCTGCGACAGCACCTGCGGACCGGTTCAGCGTTGTTAAGCTGGGTGGCCCGTCCGCCGCACCCGGCCCGCCCGCGGGCCCCATACCGCCCGAGGCCGTATGCCCCCCGTGTCGTCGCCCGTGCCCCCCGCCTCGCCCCGCAAGCGCCCCACGATCGCCGACATCGCCGCGGCCGCGGGCGTCTCGAAGGGCGCGGTGTCCTACGCGCTCAACGACAAGCCCGGCGTGTCCGAGGGCACCCGCGCGCGCGTCCTGGAGATCGCCGCCCGGATGGGCTGGCACCCCAGCAGCGCCGCCCGCGCGCTGTCCGACGGCCGCTGCGGCGCGATCGGCCTGGTGGTGGACCGCCCGGCGTGGGTGCTGGGCATCGAACCGTTCTTCATGCGGCTGATCTCCGGGGTCGAGGCCGGGCTCGCGGCCACCGGCACCGCGCTGCTGCTCCAGGTCACCGAGGACGTCGGCGCGGAGGCGGCGGCGTACCGGCGCTGGTGGGGCGAGCGGCGGGTGGACGGGGTGCTCCTGGTGGACCTGCGCGAACCCGACCCGCGGCCCGGGCTGCTTGCCGAACTCGGCATGCCCGCCGTGGCGGTGGGGCACGCCGGGCGCCTGTCGGGGATGCCGTCGGTGTGGATCGACGACGCGGTCGCGGTCCGCGAGACCGTGGCCTACCTCGCCGCCCTCGGGCACCGCGAGGTCGCCCGGGTGGCCGGGCCGCCGCACTTCGTGCACACCCGCGAGCGCAGCGAGGCGTTCGAGGCCGCCGCCGAGGAGTTCGGGATCGGCGGGGTCACCTGCGTCTACACCGACTACACCGGCGAGGGCGGCGCCCGGGCGACCCGTCGGCTGCTGTCGGGCACCCGGCGGCCCACCGCCGTCGTCTACGACAACGACGTGATGGCCGTCGCCGCGCTCGGGGTGGCCCAGGAGATGGGGGTGCCGGTGCCGGGCGAGCTGTCCCTCGTCGCCTGGGACGACAGCGAGCTGTGCCGGCTGGTGCACCCCGCGCTGACCGCGGTCAGCCGCCATGTGCCCCAGTACGGCCGCCAGGCCGCGGAGGTGCTGCTCGCGCACATCCGGGGGGAGCAGGCTGCGGGCGCGGCCCCGTTGGAGCCGCCGGTGCTGGTGCCGCGCGGGAGCACCGCCCCGGCGCGGTCGGCGGATGGCGCGGCATCGGCCTGAGCGGCATCGACCCGAGCGGCATCGACCCGAGCCGGCCAACGCCCTTTTGTTTCACGGTGTTTCAGTGCCCCGATGCATGTGTGGGCCCTTGACGGCCCGGAACGGCGCGAGTTAAATCACGTCGCGATAAAAGTCGTGAAACAAGTCCGGGAACAGCTGATGAGCGCAGGCGTGCGGGCCCCCTCGCCGCATGGCTGCCTCGCCCGGACCGCGGACGTACGGGCGTACGCCCCGCTCACGGCACCGCGCGCACGCCCGTACGCCCGCACGCCCGCACGCCCCCCCATGTCAGCCCATGCCACATTGCCGAGAAGGGCAACGAACCATGAGCGCAGCAACACGCCCCCGCGCGGGCGCAACCCGGATGCGGCGCACCCTCGTCGGGGTGGTGACGGCCGCCGCCGCGGCCGTCGCGCCGATGCTCGCGGCGCCCGCCACCGCGCACGCGGCCGGCGAGAGCGTCCAGGTCTACCTGACCACCACCAGCGACTCCGGCGGCCGGAACGTCACCAAGGGCCTGGAGCAGCAGGCCCCGCTGGCCTTCTCCGCCGGCACCGGCGGCTCCGGTCAGCAGGTCACGGTCGACGAGAACACGCAGTACCAGCAGTTCACCGGCGGCGGCGCGTCGTTCACCGACACCGCCGGCTACCTGCTGGGCTCCAGCGGCGCCCTGTCGGCCGCGACCCGCGACTCGGTCATGAAGAAGCTCTTCGACCCCGTCGACGGGATCGGCCTGGACTTCCTGCGCAACCCGATGGGCGCCTCCGACCTGGCCCGCAGCAGCTACACCTACGACGACATGCCGGCCGGCCAGACCGACCCGTCCCTCGCGCACTTCTCCGTCGCCCACGACCAGACCGACATCCTGCCGCTGACCAAGCAGGCCGAGCAGATCAACCCGGACGTCACGGTGATGGCCACCCCGTGGACCCCGCCGCCGTGGATGAAGGACAACGACAGCTATGTGCAGGGGTGGCTCCAGGCGCAGTACTACGCCGCCTACGCGCAGTACTTCGTGAAGTACATCCAGGCGTACCAGGCCGCGGGCGTGCCGATCGACTACGTCTCGGTGCAGAACGAGCCGACCGTCGGCGGCGACTACCCCGGCGCGAACTGGAACGGCTCCGGGCTCGCCTACTTCACCAAGAACGACCTGCTCCCGGCGCTGCACACCGCTGGCCTGTCCACGAAGGTGCTCGCCCTGGACTGGAACCCCGACTCGTACGACAGCTACGCCGCGCCCACCGTCGACGACGCCGCGATCCGCGACGCCCCCAACTTCGGCGGCATCGCCTGGCACGGATACGAGGGCAGCACCAGCGAGCAGACCACGATCCACGACAAGTACCCGGACGTGCCGGACTTCGACACCGAGCACTCCGGCGGGACCTGGATCGGCAACCAGCAGAAGGAGGACATGGAGAACCTGATCGACTACACCCGCAACTGGGGCCAGAGCTGGGTCAAGTGGAGCCTGGCGGTCGACCAGGACATGGGCCCGCACAACGGCGGCTGCGGCACCTGCACCGGCCTGGTCACCGTGCACAACGGCGACAGCCGCAGCGGGCAGGTCGACTACACCATCGAGTACTACACGATGGGCCAGCTGACGAAGTTCGTCCGGCCCGGCGCCCACCGGATCAGCTCCGACGACAACTCCACGATCCGCAACGTCGCCTGGCGGAACCCGGACGGCTCCAAGGCGCTGATCGCCTACAACGAGTCCTCCTCCGCCCAGCCGGTCACCGTCGACTGGGGCGGCGAGCACTTCACCTACACGATGCCCGCGGGCGCCTCGGCCACGTTCACCTGGTCCGGCACCCAGAGCAGCGGCGGCACCTCCTCCGGCCACACCGGCACCATCACCGGTTACGGCGGCAAGTGCGCCGACGTCGCCGGCGGCAACTCCGCCAACGGCACCGCGGTCCAGCTCTACGACTGCAACGGCACCTCCGCCCAGCAGTGGACCGCGAGCGGCAACACCCTCCAGGCGCTGGGCAAGTGCCTGGACGTCACCTCGGCCGGCACCGCCGACGGCACCCCGACGCAGCTGTACGACTGCAACGGCACCGCGGCCCAGCAGTGGACCCGCGGCCCGAACGGCGAACTGGTCAACACCGGTTCGGGCAAGTGCCTCGACGCCACCGGGCCGAGTTCGGCCAACGGCACCAGACTCCAGATCTGGAGCTGCACCGGGGCCGCCAATCAGCAGTGGACGGCGCCCGCCGCCTGATCCACTGCCCGCAACGGCCGGGTGGCGGACCTCTCACCGCCGCCCGGTCGCGCTGAGGGAAGAGCCGCCGGTCCGCGTCACCTCGCGGACCGGCGGCCGCAACTGCTCCCGCCTACCGGGCCTTCTCGGCTCCGCCGCCTGGCCGGCCCCCCTTGCGGGGGAAGGCGTACCTGTGCGCGCGAAATCCCCCGGTCGACTGATGTTCCCCAGCGCTTTGACCCAAGTGGCCCTGGGCGGGTAGGAGAGCGGCTCCACCAGGTCCTAGCCTGGAGCAGCCGTCCCCACGCGCCGAGGAGTCGCCGTGTCCGTCGCACGCACCGATGGAGCCCTTTGGCAGCGCGCCTCCGTGCGGTCCACGGCGATGGCCCTGCCGCTCGCCGCCGTCGCGGTCCTGCTGGTCAGCAAGTGGACGGTCATCAACTCCGGTGCGGGGCGGCTGGGTTCGGCCGACGGCGAGTGGCTCTCGGTCGCCTGCCTGGCCGCGGTCATGACCTGGGTGTTCTCCGCCGTCGCGCTCCAGGGCGCCGTGGTGCGCGCGGTCCCGCCCGGGCGGCTGCTGGCCGCGCAGTTCGCCGCCTCGGCCGCCAACCACGTGCTGCCGGCGGGCGTCGGCGGGAATGCGGTGAACCTGCGCTTCCTGGTCCGGCGCGGCATGACCCCCACCGCCGCGCTCGCCGCCCTCGCGGTGCGCGCGGCCGCGGCCGTCGCCGGGCGGATCGCGCTGCTGCTGGTGGCGCTGCTGGTCTTCCCCGACGCCCTGCACATCCGCCGGGTGGTCGCCGGGCGGCCCGCGCTGCCGGACCACCTGCTGCTGCTGGCCGTCGGCGGTACCGCCGCGGTCGTCGGGATCGTGCTGCTGCTGCGCTACGCCCGCCGGCTGGGCGCCCGGCTGCGCGGCTTCCTCACCTCGGTCGTCCAGGACGTGCGGGCGGTGCACCGCGACCCGGCCCGGGCCGCCGCCCTGTGGGGCGGGTCGCTCTGCTTCCCGCTGATGCACGGCGCGGTGGTCGTCGCGGTGATCCGCGCGGTGCACGCGCCCGTGCCGGTCAGCGGCGCCCTGGTGGCGTACCTGTGCGCGAGCACCGCCGCGGGCTGGCTGCCGACCCCGGCCGGAATCGGCTCGCTCGACGCCGCGCTGGCGCTGGCCCTGGTCACCGCGGGCGCCTCCGGGGTCGCCGCGACCTCCGCCGTCCTCGGCTACCGCCTGCTCACCACGTGGCTGCCGCTGGTCCCCGGCGCCGTGGTCCTCGCGGTGCTGGTCCGCCGCGGCGAGCTGTGAGGCCCGCGGTCCGGGGCTCATCGCCTGGGGCCCGGCTTCGGGGCCCGGGGTCCGGTGCGCGCGGCGGCAGGCGGCGTTACTTCGCGTCCGCGTAGCACTCGACGGCGTGCGTCTCCAGCGGGAAGGGCACCGGGGTGGCACCGAAGACGAGGCGGCGGGCCTCCTCGCCGGCCTCGGTGACGGCCGCTTCGACGGCCGGGGCCAGGTCGGCGGGCACATGGACGACGACCTCGTCGTGCTGGAAGAGCACCAGCCGCGGCTGCG
Source organism: Actinacidiphila sp. bgisy145 (assembly GCF_057708125.1). NCBI lineage: Bacteria > Bacillati > Actinomycetota > Actinomycetes > Kitasatosporales > Streptomycetaceae > Actinacidiphila > Actinacidiphila sp. bgisy145. Next base: position 46,238 of record NZ_JBYIRL010000041.1, on the reverse strand, counting down.
GGCCGATCACGGCCAGCCGCCTGCGCAGCGCCGCGAGCATCGCCAGCGCCCAGTCCGAAGCGCTGGCCTGGATCACGAAGTTGCGGGTGAAGCGCCCCCAGGAGCGGGCGGCCCGCAGGTTCGGCGAGGAACTGTCCCCCGGGTCCTCGGCCGCCCCCGGCTCCGCACCGTCGGCGTCGAGGAACCGGCCCGCCGACGGGGTGGGCGAGGTGCGGCCGAGCCGGGAGCGCACGACACCGCCCGCCTCACCGGTGCGGGCCGCCGCCTCCACCAGGGCGAGCGCGCTCGGGAAGCGGCGCCGCATGACCGCCAGCAACTGCCCGGCCTCCCCGCTGGTCTGCCCGTACATCGCCGCGAGCAGCGCGATCTTCGCGCGCGGCCGGTCACCGGCGAACGCGTCCAGGGCGAGCGCCGCGTACAGGTCGCCGCCGGACGCGGCCCTGGCCAGCCCGGGGTCACCGGACAGCGCGGCCAGCACCCGCGGTTCGAGCTGGCCGGCGTCGGCCACCACCAGCCGGTGCCCGGGATCGGCGACCACCGCGCCGCGCAGCAGCCGCGGGATCTGCAACGCCCCGCCGCCGCGCGTCGCCCACCGCCCCGACACCACCCCGCCGACCACGTACTCCGGCCGGAACCGGCCGCCGCGCACCCACGCCTCGCGCCACGCCCAGCCGTGCGCGGCATGGATACGGGACAGCTCCTTGTACCGCAGCAGGAGTGCGGCGGCGGGGTGTTCGACCTCGCGCAGCTCGTGCGAGCGGGTGGTGCGCAGCGGCACCCCGAGCCGGGCGAAGGCGGGCAGCACCTGCGCGGGGGAGTCGGGGTTGACCGGGCGGCCCAGCGCCTGCTGGATGCGCCGGGTGAGGTCGCCCAGGACGGCGGGGCGGGCGCCGCCGGCCGGGCGGGCGCCGAGCAGGCCGGTGAGCAGTTCGTCGTGCACGGCCGCGCTCCACGGCAGGCCGTCGCGGCCCATCTCCACCGCGGCCAGCGCACCGGCGGACTCCGCGGCGCACAGCAGCAGGGTACGGTCCGGGTGCCCGCTCCCGGCGATACGGCGCCGCTGGTCGGCGTAGACCGCGATCAGCGCGGCCAACGGGTCGGTGTCCGGCGGCAGATGGTGCCGGTCGGCCGCGAAGAGCACCGGCTGGTCGTCGGCGCCGGGCTCCGGCGCGTCCGCCGGCTCGGGCAGGTCGTGCAGCCGCGCCCAGGCCGCGCCCAGGGAGCGCGGCCGCGCGTGCCACCCGGCCATGCCCAGCAGCAGGGACTCCACGAGCTTCACGTCATGGCAGCGGCCCGGCCGCACCGCGGCGCGCTCCAGCAGCCATGGATAGATCTCGTCGGTGGCCGCCCACACCCAGCGCGGCCGCTCGGCCGCCTCGCGCCGCGCCACGGCCGCGGCCAGGTAGGGCACGGCCTGCACCGGCCCCGCCGCACCCCCGTCCGCCGCGAGCGCGCACCACCGACCGCCGGACCCCACCGGGTCCGCGACGACGGCCACCACACTCTCCACACCCCGACCTTAGGTCCGACCACTGACAGGGCCGTGTCCCGGGGTCTTCGCGCAGGTCACCCCGCCCGGACGGCACGTCGGCCGCCGGGCGGGGCGGGGGAGAGGGCAGGGCTGGGGAGGGCGGGGGTGCGGGGCTCAGGCGGAGGCGCCGCCGGCCGCCTCGCCCCCGGACGCGCCGCCGGCCTGGGACTCGGCGACCGCCTTGCGCACCTCGGCCATGTCCAGCGCGCGGGCCTGCGCGATGATGTCCTCCAGCGCGGGCTCGGGCAGTGCGCCCGGCTGCGCGAAGACCGCGACCTTGTCCCGCACGATCATCAGCGTCGGGATCGACTGGATCTGGAAGGCGGCCGCCAGCTCCGGCTGCGCCTCGGTGTCGACCTTCGCGAAGACCAGATCACCGTGCTTGTCCGACGCCTTGTCGTAGACGGGCGCGAACATCCGGCACGGCCCGCACCAGGCGGCCCAGAAGTCGATGAGGACGAAGTCGTTGGCGGACACGACCTCGTCGAAGTTCTCCTTGGTCAGCTCCACAGTGCTCATGACTGTCGCAACGGCCGTGGCCCGCCGGAAATTCCGGCCCCGCGCGGCGCGGCCGTCACTCGTTCGTGTGCCGCGTCGGCCGCCGCAGTGGCTGTACCCGACTCGTCCTCGTTGATCGGCGTATGGCAGCAACGAAGTGGGTTCGCCAGGATCTGACGGTCAGCGGCACCGCCGCGACCCCGGCCGCGGGGACGCCGGCGGCCTGGCGGACGGGGAGCGCGCCCGGCCCTGGCGTAACGGTTCTGCAGGCGCCGGACGCGCCGCTGTTCTCGGCCCTGGTCGCCCAGTGGCAGTCCGCCGGGCGCATGGTGCCCGGCCAGATCGACGCCGAGTGGGCCGAGCTGGTCGGGCGCGTCCCCCGGCTGACCGGCGTGTGAGCCCGGGCGGGGCGGGGCAGGTCGGGCGCGTCCCGGCCGTGCCGTTCGGCGCCGGTCAGCGCGGGTCGGGCCGGGGGAGCGGGCAGCCGGGGCGCGGACCGGCGTAGGCGCCGATCAGCCGCATCCGCAGCGGCGGCTCCGCGTACTCCTCCAGGGCGTGGGCGATCCAGCCCGCGGTCCGGGCGACCGCGAAGACCGTCTCGCCCGCCTGCGGCGGCATCCCGTGGGACACGGAGAGCACGCCGAGCGCCAGGTCGACGTTCGCGTGCAGGTCGCGGTGGCGGGCGGCGGCGGTGGCGACCACGTCGCGGGCCGCGCCGAGCGCGTCCGCGGCGGCCGGCACCTGGTCCAGCAGCGCGAACAGGGCGAGGGCGCGCGGGTCCTCGCCCCGGTAGAGCCGGTGCCCCAGGCCCGGGACGCGCTGCCCGGCCCGCAGGTACTCCGCGACGACCGGCCCGGCGCCGCCCTGCACCGCGACCTCGGCGAGCATGCGGTGGGCAAGCGCGCTGGCCTGCCCGTGCAGCGGCCCGTCCAGGGCGCCGAGCCCGGCCGAGACGACGGCGTAGGGGTGCGCGCGGGCGGAGGCCGCGACCCTGGCCGCGAGCGTGGACGCGGCCAGGTCGTGGTCGATGAGCAGCGACAGCGCCGTGTCCAGGACGCGCAGCGCCGCCGCGTCTGCCGGGGCGGCGGTCAGCTTCGGCCACAGCCGGTGCGCGAGCGGGCCGCCGCCGGGGTCGGCGCGGCCGACCGGCGGCAGCGCGTCCACCAGTGTGGCGATCAGGCTGCGCGCGGTGCCCAGGACCGCGGGCTCGGACAGGTCGAAGCGCAGCGGGTCCGCGCTCGCCGCCGCCGCGACGGCGACCCGCAGCCGGTCCATCGGGCCGCTCCCGGCCGGCAGCGCGCCTGCCGTCGTCCGGGCGGCGGCCAGCGGCGCGGGGGCGGCGGTGAAGCGGGTGCCGGGCCGCAGCGCGCCCGTCCACAGCCATTCCGCGATCTCCTCGTAGGCGTACTCCCCGGCGAGTTCGACCGCGTCGACGCCCCGGAAGAAGTACCGCTCCGGGCCGATCAGGGTGATGCCGGTGCGCAGCCGGCCCCAGCCCTCGGTGGTACCGCCGCCCGGCGCCGCGCCCGGTTCCCGCACCGCGGGCGGCGCGGCAGCCGCCGGGTCGGGCTGGGCCGCCGGGCGCCCCCGCCGGGCGAGGGCGGCGACCTGCGCGGGGTCGAAGGTGCTGCCCCGGCCGCCCTGCGCGCGGCGGCTGTCCAGCAGTCCGCGGGAGACGTACGCGTACAGCGTCTCCGGCTTCACCCCGAGCCGCCGGGCCGCCTCCCGGGTGCTGATCCGCGCCGGCGGCTGCGGTCCGGCCGGTTCGCCGCTGCCGTCGGTGCCCCTGCTGCCGTCGGCGCGCGCGTCCTGCGGCTCCGGCTGCCCTTCCTGCTCCCTCGTCATGGGCCCCACCGTATCTGTACATCTGTACTGGACGGGTCTTCATATTGATTAAATCAACGTTGACACGCTTGAATCAATCATGGACAGTCGCGTACATACCCAAGGAGGAACACCATGCCGACCACCGAGCCCAGCGCCCCGATCGACGTACCCCGCGGTCTCAAGGGCGTCGTCGTCACCGAGACATCCATCGGCGACGTACGCGGGGCCGAGGGCTTCTACCACTACCGCGAGTACTCCGCGGTGGAGCTGGCGCGCACCCGCACGTTCGAGGAGGTCTGGCATCTGATGTGCCACGGCGTGCTCCCCGACGCGGCGCAGCTGGCCGCCTTCCGGGCCCGTACGGCCGAGCTGCGGCACCTGCCGGCCGACGTCGTGGACGCGCTGCCCGCCATCGCCCGCTCCACCGCGCTGTCCGGGCCGCTCGCGGGCCTGCGCACCGCACTGTCGCTGGCGGGCGCGTCCGCCGGGTTCCGGCCGCTGTACGACATCGACCCCGAGCAGCGGAAGGCCGACGCGCTGGCCGCCTGCGCCGCCGTACCCACGCTGGTGACCGCGCTGCACCGGCTGGGGCAGGGCCTGGCGCCCGTAGAGCCGCGTGACGACCTGCCGTACGCGGCCAACTACCTCTACATGCTGACCGGGCGCGAACCGGAGCCGGCCCGGGCGCGGGCGGTGGAGAGCTACCTGATCTCCACTATCGACCACGGCTTCAACGCGTCCACGTTCACCGCGCGCGTCATCGCCTCCACCGGCGCCGACCTGGCCGCCTGCCTCGTCGGCGCCCTGGGCGCACTGTCCGGCCCGCTGCACGGCGGCGCCCCCAGCCGCGCCCTGGACACCCTGGACGCGATCGGCACCCCGGACCGGATCGACGCCTGGCTGCGCGAACGGGTCCTCGCGGGCGACCGCATCATGGGCTTCGGGCACCCCGTGTACACCACCGAGGACCCGCGCTCCCGGATGCTCAAGTCCATCGCGCGCGGCTTCGGCGGGGAACTGGTCGACTTCGCCCTGAAGGTGGAGGAGCGGGCCGAGGCGATACTCGCCGAGCTGAAGCCCGGCCGCGAGCTGCACATCAACGTCGAGTTCTACGCCGGTGTGGTCATGGAGCTGTGCGGGCTGCCCCGGGAGATGTTCACCCCGACCTTCGCCGCGGCCCGGATGGTCGGCTGGAGCGCCAACGTGCTGGAGCAGGCCGAGGACAGCAAGATCATCCGACCCCTGGCCCGCTACGTCGGCCCGCCGCCGGCCCGCCCGGTGCCCGCCGCATGACCCGCGGACCCCACCGCGGCTGCGGGACCTGACCGGGTCGGGCGGAGTCGCGTGCGCCGCATACTGACCAGTCGGTAGTCTTTGCGGGCGAGCTCCCCGCCACCCGGCGGGGACCGCCCCACCCGGAGGAGTGGCGACCGTGCGCGCGATCCAGATCACCGAGTTCGGCGGCCCGGAGGTACTGCACCTCACCGAACTGCCCGAGCCCGTACCGCAGCCCGGCCAGATCCTGATCGACGTCGACTCCGCGGGCGTCAACTACGCCGACACCCACACCGTCGAGAACAGCTACCTGGCCGCCTCCTCGCTGCCCATGGTCCCCGGCGCCGAGGTCGTCGGCCGCACCGCCGACGGCCGCCGCGTCGTCTCCCTCACCGACAACGGCGGCTACGCGCAAAAGGCACTGGCGGCCGAGCACCTGGCCCACGACCTGCCCGACGGCGTCAGCGACGGCCAGGCCCTGGCCCTGGTGGTCCAGGGCGTCACCGCGTGGCACCTGCTGCGCACCTGCGCGCGGCTGGCCGAGGGCGAGAGCGTCGTGGTCCACGCGGCGGCCGGCGGCACCGGGTCGCTGGCGGTGCAGCTCGCCAAGGAGTCCGGCGCCGGCCGGGTGATCGCCACCGCCTCCACCGAGGAGAAGCGGGCCCTCGCCCTGGAGCTCGGCGCCGACGCCGCCATCGACGGCGCGCCCGAGGGCCTGACCGAGCGCCTGGTCGAGGCGAACGGCGGCCGCAAGGTCGACGCCGTCCTGGAGATGACCGGCGGCCCGGTCTTCGACGCCTCGCTCTCCGCCCTCGCCCCCTTCGGCCGCCTGGTCACCTACGGCATGGCCTCCCGCGTCCCGCCCACCCCCGTCGAGCCCGCCCGCCTGATGGGCCGCTCGCGCGCGGTCATCGGCTTCTGGCTCGCCCACTGCCTCGGCCGCCCCGGTATGTACCACGAGCCGCTGGACGAGCTGCTCGCCATGACCGCCGGCGGCCGGCTGCGCCCCCTGATCGGAGCGGTGCACCCGCTGGCCGACGCCGCCCGCGCCCACGAGGATCTGCGGGCCCGCCGCACCACCGGCAAGCTCGTCCTGGACGTGCGCGCCTGACCCGCGGGGTACGAGGGGCTTCGCGCACCGCGGGCTGTGGGCTGTGGACTGTGGACCGGATTGTGGACTGGGCTGTGGGCGACTCCACCCGAATGCCGCAGCGCCCGCGGAACCGGACGGGACGTCCGGAACGTTGCACCGTTGGGCAGGTAGCCGTCGGGCACACCTGTCCAGCACCCTAGGGAGCACGCGGGCCGCAGGCTTGCGACCCGCGCCCCCGCACCACTCGGGAGGGGCCATGCCACGTAACCGCTTCGCCCCCGACCGGGGACTGACGACCCGCATGGTCGTCACGATGTTCCTGATCGGACTGCTCTACGTCGTCTTCGTCGGCGTGCTGCTCGCCCTGCTGCACGGCGCCTGGCCGATGATCCTGATCATCGCGGGCGGGCTCTTCGTCGCGCAGTTCTGGTTCAGCGACAAGATCGCCGCCTTCAGCATGGGCGCCCGCGAGGTCACCCCCGAGCAGGCCCCCGAACTGCACGGCGTCGTCGACCGCATCTGCGCCCTCGGCGACATGCCCAAGCCCAAGGTCGCCATCGCCGACTCCGACGTGCCCAACGCGTTCGCCACCGGCCGCAACCAGCGGAACACGATGGTCTGCGCCACCACCGGCCTGCTGCGCCGCCTGGAGCCCGAGGAGCTGGAAGGCGTCATCGCGCACGAGATGTCGCACGTCGCGCACAAGGACGTCGCCGTCATGACGATCGCGTCCTTCCTCGGCGTGCTCGCCGGCGTGATGACCCGCATCGCGCTGTTCGGCGGCTTCCGGCGCAGCCGCGACCCGGGCAGCAACGCACTGATCGTCCTGATCCCGCTGGTCAGCGCGGTCGTCTACGCGATCAGCTTCCTGCTCACCCGGATGCTGTCGCGCTACCGCGAGCTGTCCGCCGACCGCAGCGCCGCGCTGCTCACCGGCCGCCCCTCGGCGCTGGCCTCCGCGCTCACCAAGGTCAGCGGGCAGATCGCCGCCATCCCCACCGAGGACCTGCGCCGCTCCCAGCCGTTCAACGCGTTCTTCTTCGCCCCCGCGCTGAGCGCCGGCGCCACCGCCTCCAAGCTGCTGTCCACCCACCCCACCCTGGAGCGGCGGCTGGAGCAGCTCGCCCAGATCACCCGTGAACTGGACCGCCGCTGATGGGACTGCTCGATGTGCTGCTCGGCCGCAGCAAGCCGGTCCGCCCCGACCTCGACCAGCTCTTCGGCCTGACCTCCGCCGCGATCACCCTCCAGGCGGCGAGCGACCTGCGCCCGACCGGCATGGGCGCGGTGTGCTTCGCCGCGGTCGAGGGCGGTGCGTTCGCCGAGACCCAGCAGGACCTGCGCGCCCTGCTGCCCTCGGTGGAGACCAGCCAGGACAGCTACGGCTACACCTGGCTGCTGTCCCGCCACCGCCCCGAGGAGACCACCGACCTGGTCACCGACCTGCACGCCATCAACTCCGCGCTCGAACAGCAGGGCTTCGGCCCCCAGCTGCTGTGCTCCCTGGTCAGCTTCAAGGACGCCGCCGGCCACCTGCTGGCCCTGGTGTACCTCTACAAGCGGGGCAGCTTCTACCCCTTCTGCCCGCTGCCCGGCGAGAAGCGGGACAACGCACTGGAGCTCCAGGTCAAGGCGCTGGTCGCCAACGACCTGCGGCTGGAGGAGGACCTGTCGCGCTGGTTCCCGGTCTGGGGAGCGCCGGGCCTCACCGGCTGAGCTACTGCGCCGGGCCGGCCGCCGCGGCTGCCTTCTCCAGCTGGAACGCCTCGTTGCCCTGGCCGATCCTGGCGTGCACCTCGGGGCGCCGGCTCCGCAGCACCGCGCCGTGCACCAGGCCGATCGCGGCGGCCAGCGCGATGATGCCCGGCAGTATCCAGCGCAGCCCGTGGCCCGGGTCGGCGCCCAGCAGCACCGCGAAGTCCTTCACCGAGTACCCGAAGATGACCAGCAGCCCGATCGCGGCCAGGCCCGAGGTCACCAGCCGCCAGCCCTGCACCGCCGCCGCGCCGCGCTTGACGAAGAAGACGATCACCGCGACCGCGGCCATGGCCATCAGCAGCACCACACCGAGCGCGCCCACGTTGCCCGCCCAGGTGAACAGCCGCAGCACCGGTGCCGTCGGGTCCGGGCCCTGCGGGCCGAACGAGCCGTGGTCGGTCACCGCGAAGACCGCCACCACCACCAGCGCCACCAGCGACTGGAGGAAGGACCCGGCCGCCGGGGCACCGCTGGCCTTCGACGTCCGGCCCACGGCCGCCGGCAGCAGGCCGTCGCGCCCCATCGCGAAGGCGTAGCGCGCCACCACGTTGTGGAAGCTCAGCATGGAGGCGAAGATCCCGGTGATGAAGAAGACGTTCAGGGTGTCGGTGAACGCGCCTCCCAGCCGGCTCTGGTTGAGCGCGAAGACCAGGTTCGCCGACTGCTCCCGCGACTGCCCGACCACATGCGCCGGTCCGGTGGCCACCGTGATCGCCCACGAGCTGAACGCGAAGAAGACCGTCGCGAAGCCGATCGCCAGGAACATCACCTTCGACACCACGCGGTGCGGCTCGCTGGTCTCCTCCGCGTAGACCGGCGCCTGCTCGAAGCCGACGAACCCGGCGATCACGAAGCACAGCGCGGTGCCCAGCCCCGCGCCGCTGAGCGTGCCGGGGTCGAAGGCGTGCAGCGAGACCCCCTGCGGTCCCGGGTCGCCGAGGAAGCTGATGTCGAAGACCACCGTGAGCAGGGTCTCCACCAGCAGCAGCACGCCCAGCGTCCTGGCGTTCAGGTCGATCTTCAGCGCGCCGAACACCGCGGTGACCGCCACCCCGCACAGCGCGGGAATCCACCAGGCCACCTGGTGGTGCCAGTGCTGGAAGACCTGCCCGGATATCTCGAAGCCGAAGATCCCGTAGGTGCCGATCTGCATGATGCTGTACGCGAACAGCGCGACATAGGACGCGCCCGCGCCCATGGTGCCGCCCAGGCCGCGGGAGATGTAGGCGTACAGGGCGCCCGCGTTGTGCACATGGCGGCTCATCTCCGCGTAGCCGAAGCTGAACAGCGCCAGCACCACGCCGACGATGACGAAGAGCAGCGGCACCCCGACGATGCCCATGGTGCCGAAGGTGGTCGGGATGACACCGGCCACCACCATCAGGGGGGCCGTCGCGGCCAGCACCGACAGCAGCAGGGCGGGCGCGCCGATCCGGCCCGCCCGCAGCGCGCGCTGCTCACCCTTGAACGTGTTGATCTCGTGCGGACTGCCCGTCAACATGCCTTCGGTTCCTTCCGGTACACGGTGGGAGGTGCGGATGGAGCACGGTCTGCCGGGGGGAGTGCGGGTGGTGCTGGGCGGCGCCCGGGGCGCGGGCGGGTGGGGCGACTTCCGGCCGATTCCGGTCAGTCCGTCCCGGTCACGACGGTCCAAAACCTAGGGCGTAGTTGCGTGCGGCGAGGAACGCCTTCTTGGGGTCGCGGTCCGGGTACGACCAGGGCACGCGGGTGGCGGCGGTGCCGATCCGGCTGAACAGCGAGGCGGCCTCCACGGTGTCGCCGACGTGGAACTTGCCGTACGCCACGTAGTTCAGGTCGACCGGAAGCCGCGGGTAGGGTGCCCCGTTCCACCCCAGCCACCAGTCGAAGCCGGTCCGGACGCTGTTGCGGGCCCGCGCGGTGGTCCAGTACGGCAGGCCGTCGGGCTCGGGCGGCAGCGTACCGGCCGCGGCCAGCACGCGGTACCGCTCCACCAGGGCGACCAGCGGCAGCGCGACCAACGGTGAGGCGGGACCCGCCTCACCGGCCGCCCAGTCGGCGAACTCGTACACCTCGTGGAACGGGTCGTCGCCCTCGGTCTTCTGACGTTCCGCCAGACATCGCGTCATCAGATAATGTGCGTGGTGGTGGCCGCGGTGCCGGCCGCGTACCTGGTCGAAGGCGCGCACCTGCTCGTCGTCGCTGCCGGTGTGCCGGGCCAGGACCAGCAGGAGCAGCCAGGGTGTCGGGTCGGCCGCCGCCATCCGCGCCACCCGCAGGCACTTCTCCCGCGCTTCCTCCGGCTTCTGCTTGCCGGCGATGGCCCGGAAGACCGCCGCGGCGGCGGCCAGCGCCGCGGCGTCCGCGCTCTCCGGCTCGGCGAGCCGCCACTCCTCCGCCCACGCGGCGGCCGACTTGCCCTCGCCGAGCACCACCAGGCGGTGGCCGCGGCAGTCCCAGTCGTCACCGGTGCCGGCCAGCAGGGTGCGGACCACGGTCCACCGCCCCTGATTGAGGGCGGCCCGCGCGGCGACGAGCTGCTGGTCGCCGAACGCGGGGTCGAAGGACATGCCGTCCTTGCCGCGGGAGAAGCGGAAGGGTGGGGGCGGTGGGGTCATCCGCGGGCAGCCCTCCACGGCGCACGTTACGTCCAGTGATCGCGAACAGCCAATCGGTATGCAACAGTTCAGGACAAGGGCGCACCTGTTGTCTTCGTGTAGTCCCGTATCGTTGCCGGAGTTTGGGAGCCGGACCGCGGCACAAGGCGCTGGGCCACCGGTCGCCCAACAGGTGCGGAACACGGCATAGTTGACATTCGAAAACCTGCTCACCGGGCGGCTGCCGCACGGCGATCCGGGTGAGTCCAGTGGGGACCAGGTGAATGGACGAAAGTAACGTGGCACGAGAGGGCACGCCCGCCGCGTCCACGCATCCACTCGCCTACGTGCGCCGCCGGCACGGCTGGAGCTACCAGGACCTCGCGCGGGTGATCGCCGACCACGCGCGGGCGCTCGGCGTCCCGATGGCCGCGCGGCGCGAGAAGGTGTGGCGCTGGGAGCACTGGGGCGTCGTGCCCGAGGCGGACAGCCAGCGCGCCCTCGCCCGCGCGCTCGGCGTCGCCCCGCGCGAGCTGGAGCTCCACCCGTGGCCCCAGTGGCTGCCCGCCCACACCGGGATGCCTGACGGCCTGTCATGGGACGCGGACGGCTCCCGCGCCGCCCTGGAGGCGCTCCTCGACGGCGCCGACGACTCCAGCGGCTGCGCGGTCGCCCAGGGCCACGCGCTGAGGAACGCGATCGCCGAGTGGGACACCGCCCTCGCGGCGCCGCCGCGGGAGCCGGTGGCCGTGCCGTCGCCGCCGGAAAGCGTGGTGGGCACCACTCTGCGGGGCCCTGGAGGCGCCGGCGCGCGGGCCGCCGGCCGCGCGGCCGTGCGGTCGGCCGACCCGGCCCGCGGCGGCCGCCCGGTGGTGCCGCGCCCCGCGCCGGGCGCCGTCCGGCGCACCCGGGTGCCCGAGCAGGCGGGGGCGCCGGGCGCCGTGGACAGCGGCGTGCTGGAGTGGCTGGAGGCCGGTGTGCTCGGGCTGCGGCGGCTGGACGACCGGCTCGGCGGCTCGGCCGTACGGCACCGGGTCGAGGCCGATCTGCGGCTGGTGCGCGGGCTGTTGGCGCGCCGCTCGCACAGCGCCGCCATCGAACGGCGCCTGCTGCGGACCGCCGCGGACCTCGCCCAGCTCGGCGGGCTGGCCGCCACCGACGGCGGCCGCTACGGCGCCGCCCAGCGCCACCACCTGACCGGGCTGCGGCTCGCCCACGCCGCGGGGGACCGGCCCCTCGCCGTCGCCCTGTGGGGCGGCATCGCCCTCCAGGCGGTGCTCACCGAACGGCCGCAGGACGCCGTCGCGGCGGCCGAGGCGGCGGTCCGGGCCGCGGGCGGCACCCCCTCGGCGGTACGCGCGCTGGCCGCGATCAGGCTGGCCCGCGCCCATGCCGCGCTCGGCGCCGAGGGCGCCTTCCGGCGGGCCGCCGCCGAGGCCGAACGCCGGCTGGCCGCAGCGGAGGACGAGGCCGGGGCCGACCGGGCCGCCGCGGCCGCGCCGCCGTGGCTCTACTGGCTGGACGGGCCCGAACTCGCCGCCCAGCAGGGCCTGGCGCTGCTCGACCTTGAACTGCCCTACGAGGCCCGCCCGCTGCTCGAACAGGCGCTGGCGATGCAGAACCCCTGCTTCGTCCGCAACCGCGCGCTGTACTCGGCGCGCACCGCCCACGCCCGCGCGCTGACCGGCGACCATGACGCCGCGCGCGCCCTGGCCCGTGACGCGGCGCGGCTGTCCCGGCACTGCGCCACCGCGGCCCTCACCCAGGCGCTCGACCTGGTCGCCCCCCTGCTCACCAGCCCGCGCTGAGCCGGCCGCCCGCCTGCCGTCGCGCTCCGGTGCTGCTCACCGACCGCGCCGCGGCCCGACCGGGCCTCGGCCCGGCCGTGGCGACGCGCTGAGCGAGCGCTCAGTCAGCCCTTGCCAAAACTGGAACACGTTCCTACCATCGCGGAAGTGACAGCAGAATCGCCGAACCCGGCCGCCGGTCCCGCACCCGGCCCGCTGGCAGGCGTGCGCGTCCTCGAACTCGCGGGCATCGGGCCCGGACCGTTCGCCGCCATGCTCCTCGCCGACCTGGGCGCCGACGTCGTCCGCGTCGACCGCCCCGGCGGCCAGGGCCTGGGCATCGACCCGGCCCTCGACGTCACCAACCGCAACAAGCGCTCCGTCCTGGTCGACCTCAAGGCCGAGGGCGGCCCGGCCGCCGTACTGGACCTCGCCGCCCGGGCCGACATCCTCATCGAGGGCTACCGCCCGGGCGTCGCCGAGCGGCTGGGCGTCGGCCCGCAGCCCTGCCTGGCCCGCAACCCCCGCCTGGTCTACGGCCGGATGACCGGCTGGGGCCAAGACGGACCGCTCGCCCCGACCGCCGGCCACGACATCTCCTACGTCGCGGTGACCGGGGCCCTGCACATGACCGGCGAGCCCGACCGGCCGCCCGCCCCCGCGGCCAACGTCCTGGGCGACTACGCGGGCGGCTCCCTCTACCTCGTCACCGGGGTGCTCGCCGCGCTCCACCACGCCCGCGCCCACGGCCGCGGCCAGGTGGTCGACGCCGCCATCGTGGACGGCACCGCGCACCTGACCGCCATGCTCCACGGCATGCGCGCCGCCGGCGCCTGGCAGGACCGCCGCGGCTCCAACCTCCTCGACGGCAGCGCCCCGTTCTACGGCGTGTACGCCACCTCCGACGGCGGCCACATGGCCGTCGGCGCCCTGGAACAGCGCTTCTACGACCAGTTCGCGGCCCTGCTCGGCCTGCCCGCCGCCACCGCCGCCCTGCGCGACGACCCCGCCCGGTGGCCCGAGCTGCGCGCGGCCGTGGCCGCCTCGTTCCGCACCCGCACCCGCGGGGAGTGGACCGCCGTCTTCCACGGCACCGACGCCTGCACGGCCCCCGTACTGCCGCTCGGCGAGGCCGCGGAGCACCCGCACCTCGCCGCCCGCGGCACCCTGACCACATACGAAGGCGTGGTCCAGCCCGCCCCCGCGCCCCGCTTCTCGGCGACACCCGGGACGCTGCGCCGCCCTCCCGCGCTGCCCGGCGCGCACACCGCGGAGGTGGCCCGCGACTGGGGCGTCCCCGCGCCGGCCCGCGCCGACGACCCGCCCGGCTGACCCGCACCCGCCGCCGTACAGACCCCCCGTACCAGGCCCGCCACAGGGCCCCCGCACCCGCATTGCCCACCCGCACCGCCCACCCGCGAACCCTCAACGAAAGGCACGACGTTGAGCACCGACGCCTACGTCTACGACGCCGTACGCACCCCGCGCGGGCGCGGAAAGGCCAACGGCTCCCTGCACGGCACCAAGCCGATCGACCTCGTCGTCGGCCTCATCCACGAACTGCGCCGCCGCTTCCCGAACCTCGACCCGGCCGCGATCGACGACATCGTGCTCGGCGTGGTCAGCCCGATCGGCGACCAGGGCTCCGACATCGCGCGCGTCGCCGCCATTGCCGCGGGCCTGCCCGACACCGTCGCGGGCGTCCAGGAGAACCGGTTCTGCGCCTCCGGCCTCGAAGCGGTCAACCTCGCCGCGGCGAAGGTCCGTTCCGGCTGGGAGGACCTGGTGCTGGCCGGCGGCGTGGAGTCGATGTCCCGCGTCGCGATGGGCTCCGACGGCGGCGCCTGGGCCATGGACCCGATGACGTCCATGGAGACCGGCTTCGTGCCCCAGGGCATCGGCGCCGACCTGATCGCCACCATCGGCGGCTGGAGCCGGCACGACGTCGACACGTACGCCTCGCTGTCGCAGGAGCGGGCCGCGCAGGCGTGGAAGGAGGGCCGCTTCGACCGCTCCGTCGTCCCGGTCGTGGACCGCGCCGGGCTGACCGTCCTGGACCGCGACGAGCACATGCGCCCGGGCACCACCCCCGAGTCGCTGGCCGCCCTCAAGCCGTCCTTCGCCACGATCGGCGACGCCGGCGGCTTCGACGCGGTCGCGCTCCAGAAGTACCACTGGGTGGAGCGGATCGACCACGTCCACCACGCCGGCAACTCCTCGGGCATCGTGGACGGCGCGGCGCTGGTCGCCATCGGCAACCGCGAGGTCGGCGAGCGCTACGGCCTCACCCCGCGCGCCCGGATCGTCTCCGCGGCCGTCTCCGGCTCCGAGCCGACCATCATGCTCACCGGACCCGCCCCCGCCTCCCGCAAGGCGCTGGCCAAGGCCGGGCTGAGCGTCGACGACATCGACCTGATCGAGATGAACGAGGCGTTCGCGGCCGTCGTGCTGCGCTTCGCCTCGGACCTCGGCGTCAGCATCGACAAGGTCAACGTCAACGGCGGCGCGATCGCGCTCGGCCACCCCCTGGGCGCGACCGGCGCGATGATCCTGGGCACCCTCATCGACGAACTGGAGCGCCGCGACCAGCGCTACGGCCTCGCCACCTTGTGCGTGGGCGGCGGCATGGGCGTCGCCACCGTCGTCGAACGCCTCTGACCGGGCCGCCCCCGCCCGGTCCCTGCCCAGTCCCGCCTCGCCCCCACCTCGCCGGACCAACCGGACCAACGGAGCTTCGAAGACCATGAGCGAGTCCACCACCATCCGCTGGGAGCAGGACGCCGACGGCGTCGTCACCCTCGTCCTCGACGACCCCGCGCAGTCCGCGAACACCATGAACGCGGCCTTCGCGGACTCCCTGGACGCCACCCTCGACCGCCTGGAAGCCGAACTCGACGGCATCCGCGGTGTGATCATCACCTCCGCCAAGAAGACGTTCTTCGCCGGCGGCGACCTGCGCGACCTGATCCGCGCCACCCCTGAGACCGCCGAGCAGGTCTTCACCGGCTCGCTGCGCATCAAGCGCCGCCTGCGCCGCCTGGAGACCCTCGGCAAGCCCGTCGTCGCGGCGATCAACGGCGCCGCGCTCGGCGGCGGCTACGAGATCGCGCTCGCCTGCCACCACCGCGTCGCCCTGGACGCGCCCGGCAGCAAGATCGGCTGCCCCGAGGTCACCCTCGGGCTGCTGCCCGGCGGCGGAGGCGTGGTGCGCACCGTGCGCCTGCTCGGCATCGCCGACGCCCTGCTCAAGGTGCTGCTCCAGGGTCGCCAGTACGCCCCGCAACGCGCCCTGGAAGCCGGCCTGGTGCACGAGGTGGCCACCGACCCCGACGACCTCCTGGCCCGGGCCCGCGCCTTCATCGACGCCCACCCCGAGGCCCGGCAGCCCTGGGACGAGCCCGGCTACAAGATCCCCGGCGGCACCCCGAAGAGCCCCGCCTTCGCCGCGAACCTGCCCGCCTTCCCCGCGAACCTCACCAAGCAGCTGGCCGGCGCCCCCTACCCGGCGCCGCGCGCCATCCTGGCCGCCGCCGTCGAGAGCTCCCAGGTGGACATCGACACCGCGTTCACCATCGAGGCCCGCTACTTCACCGAACTGGCCTGCGGACCGGTCTCGAAGAACATGATCCAGGCGTTCTTCTTCGACATGCAGGCCGTCAACTCCGGCGCCAGCCGCCCCGAGGGCGTGCCCGCCCGCCAGGTCGCCAGGGTCGCGGTGCTCGGCGCCGGCATGATGGGCGCGGGCATCGCGTACTCCTGCGCGCGCGCCGGGATCGACGTCGTGCTGAAGGACGTCACCCAGGAGGCCGCCGAGCGCGGCAAGGCGTACTCCGCGGGGCTGCTGGACAAGGCGCTCGCCAAGGGCCGCACCACGCCCGGCAAGCGCGAGGCGCTGCTCGCCCGGATCACGCCGACCGCGGACCCGGCCGACCTCGCCGGCTGCGACGCCGTCATCGAGGCGGTCTTCGAGGACGCCGCCTTGAAGCACAAGGTGTTCCAGGAGATCCAGGACGTGGTCGCGCCGGACGCGCTGCTGTGCTCCAACACCTCCACCCTGCCGATCACCGCCCTCGCCGAAGGGGTGCGCCGGCCGGACGACTTCGTCGGGCTGCACTTCTTCTCGCCGGTCGACAAGATGCCGCTGGTCGAGATCATCCGCGGCGAGCGGACCGGCGACGAGGCGCTGGCCCGCGCCTTCGACCTGGTGCGGCAGATCCGCAAGACGCCGATCGTCGTCAACGACTCGCGCGGCTTCTTCACCTCCCGGGTGATCGGCCAGTTCATCAACGAAGGCGTCGCCATGGTCGGCGAGGGCGTCCCGGCCGCCTCCGTCGAGCAGGCCGCCGCGCAGGCCGGCTACCCGGCGAAGGTGCTGTCCCTGGTCGACGAGCTGACGTTGACGCTGCCGCGCAAGATCCGCGCCGAGACGCGCGCGGCCGTCGAGGCGGCCGGCGGCACCTGGCGGGCCCACCCGGCCGAGCAGGTGATCGACCGCATGGTCGACGAGTTCGGCCGCACCGGCCGCTCCGGCGGCGCGGGCTTCTACGACTACGAGGACGGCCGCCGGACGCGGCTGTGGCCGGGCCTGGCCGAGCACTTCGGCAAGGCGGCGGACGAGCCCCCAGCGGTGGCCGGGTCGCCGCTGCGCGACATGCAGGAGCGGATGCTCTTCGCGGAGTCCCTGGACACCGTGCGGCTGCTGGAGGAGGGCGTCCTGACCTCCGTCGCCGACGCCAACATCGGCTCGGTGCTGGGCATCGGCTTCCCGGCGTGGACCGGTGGCGTGCTCCAGTACATCAACGGGTACGAAGGCGGCGTCGCCGGCTTCACCGCCCGCGCGCGGGAGCTGGCCGCCGCGTACGGGGAGCGCTTCGAGCCGCCGGCGCTGCTGGTGCGGAAGGCGGAGAGCGGGGAGCGGTTCACGGACTGACCCGGCGGGGCGTGGCGGGCCGCGGCGCTCGCGGTAAGGGCCGGTCGCCTGGCGCACGGGTCTTACCCTGCGTCCGGGCGGCTGGGGGCGCGCCGGTCCCGGCCGCCGCCCCGGGCGCGCGCCGGCCGGCCACCTCGTACGCTGGCCGGCGTGCGCCTACGCCTGCCGCCGCGCGCGGTCCCGCTGCTGCTCGCGGGCTGCCTGCTCGCCTGCGGCGTGTCCTGCACCGGCACCGGCGACCCCTCCGCCACCGGCGCCCCCGGTGTCGGCGACCGGCTCTTCCCCGACGCGGGCAACGGCGGCTACGACGTCGGCCATTACACCCTCGACCTGGACTACGACCCCGCGTCCGGGCAACTGCGCGGCACCGCCGTCCTCACCGCCACCGCCGACCGGCAGCTGGACCGCTTCGACCTCGACCTGGCCGGGCTCACCGTCCGGCGCGTCACCGTCGACGGCGCGACGGCCCGCACCAGCCGGAAGGGCGACGAACTGCGGGTCAGCCCCGCGCACCCGCTGCGGCCCGGCGCCCGTTTCACCACGACCGTCGCCTACCAGGGGGCGCCCCGGCTGCTGACCGACCCGGACGGCTCGCACGAGGGCTGGTTCCGCACCGACGACGGCGCCCTCGCCCTCGGCGAACCGGTCGGCTCCATGGCCTGGTTCCCCGGCAACGACCACCCGTCCGACAAGGCTGCCTACGACATCACCGTCACCGTCCCGCGCGGCCTCACCGCCGTGTCCGACGGCGAACTGGTCGCCACCCGCCCGGTCGCCGACGACCGCACCTCCTACCACTGGCGCAGCACCGCACCGATGGCCACCTACCTGGCGACCGTCGCCATCGGGCACTTCGACGTCACCCGTTCGACGACACCGGACAAACTGCCCCTGTACGTCGCGGTCGACCCGCGCTCCGACGACGCCGCGACCGCCGCGGCGCTGGCCCGCATCCCCGAGATCCTGCACTGGGAGCAGGGCCTGTTCGGGCCCTACCCCTTCGCCTCGGCGGGCGCCATCGTGGACCACCTGGCGCGCGGGCGGGTCGGCTACGCGCTGGAGACGCAGAACCGCCCGGTCTTCCCCGGCGACGGCCCGCCGCCCGCGGTCGACACGACCACGCTCGTGCACGAACTGTCGCACCAGTGGTTCGGCGACTCCGTCACCCCCGCCGCCTGGCAGGACATGTGGCTCAACGAGGGCTTCGCCACCTTCACCGAGTGGCTGTGGAAGCAGCACGAGGGCGGCCCGTCCCTCGACGCGAGCGCCGCCTCCGCCTTCGCCTCCGACGCCGACTGGGCCTTCCCGCCCGCCTCCCCGCCCCACGCGGCGGCCGTCTCCGCCGCGCCCGTCTACGGCCGCGGCGCCCTGGTGCTGTACGAACTGCGCCGCACCCTGGGCGCCCCCGCCTTCGACCGGCTGCTGAAGCAGTGGCCGGCCGCGCACCGCCACGGCAACGCGTCCACCGCCGACTTCACCGCCTTCTGCGCCCGGTTCACCTCCCGCGACCTGCGGCCGCTCTTCGCCACCTGGCTGTACGGCACGGCCAGGCCCGCCCGCCTGTGAACCCGCGGCCCCCGAGCGGACCCGGGCCCGTACCTCACTCGTGGTCGTAGACCGTGACGTCCACCCCGTGCTCCACCAGCCGCGCGGTGACGAGTGGTTCGACGCGCTCCCACCTGCCCCCGGCCAGGCCGCACCCGACACGCGGCATGTGCACCGACGCGCCCAGCTCCAGGGCGCGGCCGCCCAGGACCGCCAGCGCGCTGTCGATCGCCTCGTAACGTACCGGCACGCCCTTGCTGCCGGTGCGTATGCCGCGCTGTCCCACCATGTTGGCCACCCAGGTCCGGCGGTCGACCCGGACGAGCTGGAGGGCGCCCAGCCCGAAGTCGTTGCGCGCCCGGTCGCGGTGCCAGCGCCGGTAGGCCGCCTCCGGTTCCGGCCAGCGGCGCGAGAGCGCCACCACGAACCCCTTGCCCCAGCCGCCGATGTCGTTGCAGACGTGCGCGACCACCTTGACGCCCTTGCCCCGAGGTGCGGTGGCGTCTCCCCGCACATACGTGATCTCCCCCATGCCCTTCACGCTAGCCGCCACCACTGACAGCGGGCCCGGGCGCCGGTTCAGCGCAGCGGCTCGCCGACCGCGTGCATGTGGCCGAGCGCCTGCCGGTAGGACGCGACCAGCCCCGTCTCGGTGTACGGGATGCCCAGGCGGGCGCAGTGCGCGCGGACCAGCGGCTGGGCCAGCCGCAGGTGCGGGCGCGGCATGCTCGGCACCAAGTGGTGCTCCACCTGGTAGTTGAGGCCGCCCAGGAGGAAGTCGACGACCGGGTTGCCGCGCACGTTGCGCGAGGTGAGCACCTGGCGGCGCAGGTGCCCCCAGCGCGATCCCTCCTCGGGCATCGCCATCCCCTTGTGGTTGGGCGCGAACGCGCACCCCAGGTGCACCCCGAACAGCGCGTGGTGCAGCGCCGCGAACGCCACGGCCTGCGCCGGCGACAGCGCGGTCAGCAGCAGCGCCGCGTACCCCGCCGTGTGGGCCACCAGCAGCCCGCCCTCCACCAGCCGCTCCCGGCGCGGGAGGCGCCGCAGGTCCTGGAAGCTGGCGACCTTCAGCGCCAGCCCTTCGAGCAGCAGCATCGGGAAGAACAGCCACGCCTGGTACTTCGTCAGGAAGCGGGCGAAGCCGCGCCGTTCGACCGCCTGCGCCCGCGTCCACACCAGGGCTCCCACCTCGACATCGGGGTCCTTGCCGACGTGGTTGGGGTTGGCGTGGTGCTTGTTGTGCTTGTCGGACCACCAGGCGGCGCCCATCCCCAGCAGCAGGTTCCCGTGCAGCAGCGCGATCGCGCGGTTCGCCCGCCGCCCGGCCGCGATCTGCTGGTGCCCCGCGTCGTGCCCGACGAAGCCGGAACGGGCCGACAGCACCGCCGCGGGCAGCGCCAGCGCCAGCACCCGCCACGACCCGGTGCCGCCGACGAGGAAGACCGCCGCCCACACCGCGGCGAACAGCAGCAGGTTCACCGTCATCGACACCGCGTAGTGCCCGCGCCTGCGCCGGAGCAGCCCGGCGTCCTTGATCTGCCGCAGCAGCGGCGCGAACTCGCTGCCCGCAGCCTGTTCCGGGGCCGTCGGACCGCCCTGCGGTTCAGGACGCGGGACCGCGGGCACGACGGGCGGCGCGGCGGTCAGCGTACGGCTTTCGGGCGGCATGGACGCTCCTCGGGGCAGGCTCCCGTACCGCGTTGCCGCAGACGGGGAGTCGGGGTGGTGAGCGACCGCGACGGCCGCACCCCCGACGCTAGGAACCGCCGCCGCCCGCAACCATGGCGCCATCACCCGGCTTCCGCCGGGCGGGCCCCACGCCCCACCGGGGGATAACCCCACCCCCGCGCCGCCGCGCCCCGCGGGCGTTCGAGTGCTCCTGGCGCCCTGGGTGCGGCCGACTCCGTCCGGCACCGCCTGGCGTCTACGATGCAAGACACACGCGGGGCGGCGCGCGGGATGCGCCGCCCGGCAGGCGAGCTTAGGAGCGAGATCATCAGCGGCAACGTGTCGGTGGAAGCCAGGATCGCCGAGGAGCTTGGCGTACGCGAAGGACAGGTCCGGTCGGCGGTCGACCTGCTGGACGGCGGTGCGACGGTGCCGTTCATCGCCCGCTACCGCAAGGAGGCGACCGGCACCCTGGACGACGCCCAGCTGCGCACCCTGGAGGAGCGGCTGCGCTACCTGCGGGAGTTGGACGAGCGGCGCACGGCCGTCCTGGAGTCCATCGACGCGCAGGGCAAGCTCGACGACGCGCTGCGCGCCCAGATCATGGCCGCGGACTCCAAGGCGCGCCTGGAGGACATCTACCTGCCCTACAAGCCCAAGCGCCGTACCAAGGCGCAGATCGCCCGCGAAGCCGGCCTCGAACCGCTCGCCGACGCCCTGCTCTCCGACCCGGGCCTGGACCCGCAGGCCGAGGCGGCCGCATACGTCGACGCGGACAAGGGTGTCGAGGACGCGGCAGCCGCCCTCGACGGCGCCCGCGCGGTGCTGACCGAGCGCTTCTCCGAGGACGCCGACCTCGTCGGCGAACTGCGCACCCGGATGTGGAACCGCGGCCGGCTGATCGCCAAGGTGCGCGACGGCAAGGAGGAGTCGGGCGCGAAGTTCGCCGACTACTTCGACTTCGGCGAGCCCTTCACCAAGCTGCCCTCCCACCGGGTGCTCGCCATGCTGCGCGGCGAGAAGGAGGAGGTCCTCGACCTCACCCTGGAGCCCGAGGAGCCCGGCGACGGCCCGACCAGCTTCGAGCGGCGCATCGCCCAGCAGTTCGGGATCGCCGACCGGGGCCGGCCCGCCGACCAGTGGCTCGGCGAGACCGTCCGGTGGGCCTGGCGCACCCGCTTCCTGGTCCGCCTGGGCATCGACCTGCGCGTCCAGCTGCGGCAGGAGGCCGAGGACGAGGCCGTCCGCGTCTTCGCCGCCAACCTGCGCGACCTGCTGCTCGCCGCCCCCGCCGGCACCCGCGCCACCATGGGCCTGGACCCGGGCCTGCGCACCGGCGTCAAGGTCGCCGTGGTCGACGGCACCGGCAAGGTCGTGGCCACCGACACGATCTACCCGCACGCCCCCCGCAACCGCTGGGACGACTCCCTGGCCGCCTTGGCGCGGCTCGCCGCCGCCCACCGCGTGGACCTGATCGCGATCGGCAACGGCACCGCCTCCCGCGAGACGGACAAGCTCGCCGCCGACCTGATCAAGGCGCACCCGGAGCTGAAGCTCACCAAGGCGGTCGTCTCCGAGGCGGGTGCGTCGGTGTACTCCGCGTCGGCGTACGCCTCGGCCGAGCTGCCCGAGCTGGACGTGTCGCTGCGCGGCGCGGTGTCCATCGCGCGCCGCCTGCAGGACCCGCTCGCCGAGCTGGTCAAGATCGACCCGCGCTCCATCGGCGTCGGGCAGTACCAGCACGACCTGTCCGAGGTGAAGCTGTCGCGCTCCCTGGACGCGGTCGTCGAGGACTGCGTCAACGGCGTCGGGGTGGACGTGAACACCGCGTCGGTGCCGCTCCTGCGGCGGGTGTCGGGCATCACCGAGGGGCTGGCCGGCAACATCGTGGCGCACCGCGACGCCAACGGGCCGTTCCGCACCCGCAAGGACCTCAAGGGCGTCGCCAGGCTCGGCCCGAAGGCGTACGAGCAGTGCGCGGGCTTCCTGCGCATCCAGGGCGGCGAGGACCCGCTCGATGCCTCCAGCGTGCACCCGGAGGCGTACCCGGTGGTACGCCGGATCAGTGCGAGCGCGCAGACCGACATCCCGGCGCTGATCGGCAACGGCGCGGTGCTGCGCGGCCTGCGCCCGCAGGACTTCGTCGACGACTCGTTCGGCCTGCCGACCGTCACGGACATCCTCGCCGAGCTGGAGAAGCCCGGCCGGGACCCGCGTCCCGCCTTCAAGACCGCGACCTTCAAGGAGGGCGTGGAGGAGATGAAGGACCTGCGGCCGGGGATGCTGCTGGAGGGCGTGGTCACCAATGTGGCGGCCTTCGGCGCGTTCGTGGACGTCGGTGTCCACCAGGACGGCCTGGTGCACGTCTCCGCGCTGTCCGACTCCTATGTGTCCGACCCGCGGGACGTCGTCAAGCCCGGCGACATCGTGCGCGTGAAGGTGCTGGATGTCGACCTGCCGCGCAAGCGGATCTCGCTGACGCTGCGGCTCCAGGACGAGGCGCGGCCGCGCGGGGGCGACCGGCAGGGCGGGGAGCGGCAGGGCGGCGACCGGCGCGGCGGACCGCCGCGGCAGGGCGGCCGCGGCGGCAACGGAGGAAAGGGCGGCGGCCAGGGCAACGGCGGCCGGCGGGGCGGCTCCGGCCAGCCCGCTCCGAGCGGTGCGATGGCCGACGCGCTGCGCCGCGCGGGCCTGACCGGCGGCAAGTAAGCCCGGGCTCCAGGGCGCGCGCTCCTTACCGCACCCCGTGCCGCCCCGACGGCCCCGCGATGTCTTGCCCGGTTTTTACCCGCCGGGTCTTGCGTCGCGGGGCCCCGGGAACCGCGGCGGCTCGCGGCGCGTTCCACTGGACAGGTACGGTGAGGACGCGGCGCGGGCCGCCGTGAGACGGAGGCGGGGACCATGACGAATCGCACGAAGGTCGCCATCGGTGGCGTGGTGGTCGGGCTGATCCTGCTCGCCTGGATTCCCTGGTGGGTGTTCTTCCTGGTCGTGATCGGCGTGCCGGCGGTCGCCTACTTCACGCTCGACTCCTCCCAGCGCCGCCGGCTGCGCCGCGTGAGCCGGCGGCAAATCGGTCGCTGAGCCCGGGCTCCCCCGATAGGGTGAAGCGTCGGGTCAGGGAATCCGATCGAGGGGACACCCCATGCTCAGCGCTTCTGTCCTGGCAGTCAGCCGAGATGCGAAGCACCGGTTCAGCAAGGCCAACCAGCACAGCATCCGGCTGCTGGCCGGACTCGGCGTCGAGGGCGACGCGCACCTGGGCACCACCGTCCAGCACCGCTCCCGTGTCGCCCGGGACCCCAGCCAGCCGAACCTGCGGCAGGTCCACCTGATCCACGCCGAACTCTTCGACGAACTGCGTGCGGCCGGGTACGACGTGGCGCCCGGCGACCTCGGCGAGAACATCACGACCAGCGGTCTGGCCCTGCTCGACCTGCCCACCGGCACCCGGCTGCGCCTCGGCCCGGCCGCGGTCGTCGAGGTGACCGGCCTGCGCAACCCCTGCCTGCAGATCGACGCCTTCCGCAGCGGCCTGCTCAAGGAGGTCGTCGGGCGGGACGAGACGGGCGCGGTCGTCCGCAAGGGCGGCGTCATGAGCGTCGTGGTCGTCGGCGGCGTCGTACGGCCCGGGGACGCGATCGCCGTCGAACTGCCTGACCCGCCGCACCGCCCACTGGAAAGGGTCTGAAGCCGTCATGTCGGCAGACACCCCCGCAGCCGCCGCGTCCTCCGCCGGGACACCCGGCGCCGACGCTGCCGCCGTCCGCTCGGTTCCAGACCTCGCCGCCCTGGTGGCCGCCGGCACCCGCGTGAAGTACCTGCACTTCTGGGGTCACCGCCCGCAGCGCGACGGAAGTGTCGGCGCGGGCTGCCTCAGCCAGTGGTGGCCGGCTCCCTTCACGGTCGACGGCGTCACCTACGCGACCGCCGAGCACTGGATGATGGCGGGCAAGGCCCGGCTGTTCGGTGACGAGGACGCCGAGCGCCGCGCGGTGGCCGCCGGCCACCCCAAGCAGGCGAAGAGCGCGGGCCGCTCGGTCCGCGGCTTCGACGAGGCGGTCTGGCAGCACGAACGCTTCGGCCTGGTCGTGGCGGGCAGCGTGCACAAGTTCGCCCAGCACCCCGACCTGCGCGCCTATCTGCTCGGCACCGCGCGCCGCGTCCTGGTGGAGGCCAGCCCGCTGGACCGGGTCTGGGGCATCGGCCTGGCCGCCGACGACGAGCGGGCCGAGCGCCCCGACGCCTGGCGCGGCCTGAACCTGCTCGGCTTCGCCCTCATGGAGGCGCGGGACCGGCTCGCCGCCCAGGCACCAGGACGCGCAGCGGACACCGCACCCCGCCCCGCACTCCAGGAGCACACCGCCTCATGACCGAGCGCCTCGTCGTCGTCGGCGGCGACGCCACCGGCATGTCCGCCGCCTCCCAGGCCCGGCGCCGCAGGCCCGCCGACGGTCTGGAGATCGTCGCCTTCGAGCGCGGGCAGCACGTGTCCTACAGCGCCTGCGGCATCCCCTACTGGATCGCCGGGGACACCAGCGGCCCCGACGCCCTCGTCGCCCGTACCGCCGCCGAACACCGCGACCGCGGTATCGACGTGCGCCTGGGCACCGAGGTGACCCGGATCGACCCCGAGGGCGGCCGCGTCCTGGTGCGCGACCCCGACGGCCACGAGAGCTGGACCGGCTACGACCACCTGGTGCTCGGCACCGGCGCGGTGCCCGTACGGCCACCGATCCCCGGCATCGACGCCCCCGGTGTCTTCGGGGTGCAGACCCTGGACGACGGCGAGGCCGTCCTGCGCGGCCTGGACCGTACCGGCGTCCGGCGGGCCGTGGTGGTCGGCGGCGGCTACATCGGCGTCGAGATGGCCGAGGCGATGCTGCGGCACGGCCTGGAAGTCACCCTCGTGGACCGCAACCCGCAGCCGATGACCACCCTGGACCCCGACATGGGACGCCTGGTGCGCGAGGCGCTCGAAGGGCTCGGCGTCACCGTGGTCTCCGGCGCGGCCGCCCGCGAGGTGCTCACCGACGCCGAAGGGCGCGCCCGCGCCGTCGCCACCGACGACGCGGAACACCCCGCCGACCTCGTCGTCCTCGGCCTGGGCGTCCGGCCGAACACCTCCCTCGCCCGCGACGCCGGACTCCCGCTCGGCACACACGGCGGGTTGCTCACCGACCGTTCGATGCGGGTGCGCGGCACCGACCGGATCTGGGCCGGCGGCGACTGCGTCGAAGTGCTCAACCTCGTCTCCCGCGCCTGGCAGCACATCGCCCTGGGCACCCACGCCAACAAGCACGGCCGGATCATCGGCACCAACATCGGCGGCGGCTACGCCACCTTCCCCGGCGTGGTCGGCACCGCCGTCAGCAAGGTGTGCGACGTGGAGATCGCCCGGACCGGCCTGAAGGAGTCGCAGGCCAGGGCCGCCGGCCTGGACTTCGTCACCGCGGTCATCGAGTCCACCAGCCGCGCCGGGTACTACCCCCACGCGGCCTTGATGACCGTGAAGGTGCTCGCCGAACGCGGCACCGGGCGGCTGCTCGGGATGCAGATGGTCGGCCGGGAGGGCGCCGCGAAGCGGGTGGACATCGGCGCGGTCGCGCTCACCGCGGGGATGACCGTCGGGCAGATGGTCGACCTCGACCTCGGCTACGCCCCGCCCTTCTCCCCGGTCTGGGACCCCGTGCTGGTCGCCGCCCGCAAGGCCGCGGACGCGGTGGCCGCCGACATCGTACGAACGGCGCCCGCCGCCCGGGACGTCACGAAGCCGGGCTGACCTCGGCCGCGGCGAGCCGGCTGAGCGCTTCCAGCAGCGGTGGCAGTGCGGCGCCGCGGCCCACCGGCAGGACCTCGCCGGGCTCCTCGTCGAGCAGTACGAACGCCATGTCGTCGGTCCGGGCCACCAGGCTCCAGCCCGGACCGTCGGCGCGGACCGCCCCGTACGCGGTCCGGACCCGGCCGGGCGGAGGCGGCTCGCGGGTGTACGCCTCGGCGCTCTCCAGGGCGCGGCGGACACCGTCGTGCGAGATGGCGCCGAGCGCGGCCCTAGGATCGGCGGACGCCGCCGGGGACGCCGGGCTGTCATCGCCGCGGGCTCCTTGCGGTCCTGCGGCGGCCGGGCCGACCTGGTCGCGCCACTCAAGCCACCTGACCGCTATCTCGTCGGCCCCCAGCCGCCGTTGCGGCGGCCCCCACACCGACGTGTCGGGCGGCGCGAGAACCGGTCCGGCATCCGGCGCACCGTCAGGGTCGTGCGGCTCGGGCACCCCGGGCGCCGAGACCGCGACCGGCAGCGGCCAGCCCGGCAGGGACGCGACCATGGTGCTCTCGTCCGGCGCCAGTTCGTAGGCGAGCCCGCAGTCCCACGCGGCCAGCGCGCACGCGACCATCGCGGCATCGCTGGTCACCACCGTCCAGCGGGCCCCGGCGGAGTCCTGTCCGAACACCAGGCCGTAGCCGCCGGCCAGCGGTTCGAGCCCCAACCCTGCGCAGGCCGCGGGATAGTCGTCGCCCAGCACACCGGGAAAGCCGCCGGGCGTCAGCATCGCCGCCGTCAGCACGAGGAGCGCGTCCTCCTCAGGCGTGTCCTGCGCGTTGCCGCCCATCCCCAACCTCCCTGTCGCCACACGGGTCCGCCGCACCCTAACCAGCCGGTAACCTCCGCGTCGAGTAGTGCGGAGTGAGGAATCCGTGCAGGTGGTGCGCTCGCGCGCCGCATCGCCCCCGCCGGTCAGGAGCCGCGCGGCCCGCGGTACGCCGCGCCTGCCGCAAATCACTGGCGGGGCGGCGCCGTTGCCTTCTACGATCCCGCGCATGTCCGGTATCAGGCGCTCCCACTTCGTCTGCGTGTCCTGCCGCGCCTCATGGAAGAAGCAGACGGGACGGGTGGACCGCGGCGACGTCTGCCCGCGCTGCGCCGGGCCGCTCGTCGACGCGGGGATTCAACTCGCGGTGCCGCGCAAGCGGGACACGGCCGGTTGGCGCGCCCTGGAAGCGGTGCTGGCCGCCGGGCTGCGCTTCAACCCGTCCTGTATCGGCTGCATGGACGGTCCCGGCTACCGCCCGCGCACCCCGCGGGAGGTCAGGGAGCGGCTCGCCCACGCGGCGGCGACCGGTGTGCCCGTGGCGGAGGCGCTCGCCTGCCAGGACCCGACCCACAGCGACCTACGCCCCGGGCCGGGGGCACGCCGTGCGGGCGCCGGCCGGCTCAGGACTTCCTGACCGCCAGGGCCAGATAGCGGGCGGCGGAGTCGTCGAGGCACCTCAGCTGCCAGCCGCTTTCGTCCAGCAGCCGTCCGAGCTGCGGCTGCGCGCGGATGTCGTCGGGCGACAGCGCGTGCCCGTGGCGGGCGGCCAGCGCAGCCCGGCCGCAGGGGTGGAAGAGCGCCAGGCGGCCGCCGGTCCTGGTGACACGGGCCAGTTCGCGCAGACCGGCACCCGGGTCGGGCAGGTGGTGCACCAGGCCCGAGGCGAGTACGGCGTCGAAGGCGCCGGATCTCAGCGGCAGTCGGGCGCAGTCCGCCTCCACCAGGGTGCCCTGGGCCCGGCGGCCCAGTGCGGCCGCCTCCCGCAGCATCTCGGGCGTCAGGTCGACCCCCACCACGACGCCCCCGGGCCCGACCGCGTCCCGCAGGTGCGGCAGCGCCCGTGCCGTGCCGCACCCCGCGTCGAGCGCCGACCGGCCCGCACCCAGCTCCAAGGCGGCGACCGCGGCCGCGAACGCCGGGCCGTCGTCGGGGAAGCGCTCCTCCCAGCCCGCGGCCCGCGCCGCGAAGAACT
The DNA here is from genome assembly GCF_057708125.1 of Actinacidiphila sp. bgisy145. Lineage (NCBI taxonomy): Bacteria > Bacillati > Actinomycetota > Actinomycetes > Kitasatosporales > Streptomycetaceae > Actinacidiphila > Actinacidiphila sp. bgisy145. The sequence continues at coordinate 17,962 of NZ_JBYIRL010000041.1, read as the reverse complement.
CCCGCACCCCGCCCCGTCCGCGCCCTGTTCCGGCCATGCATCATGTTCGCATGATCACGCTGCGTTCCGTCGCCCTGTTCCTGCTCGCCGCGGTGCTCGAGATCGGTGGCGCGTGGCTGATCTGGCAGGGCTTGCGCGAGCACCGCGGAATCGGCTGGATCGCCGCGGGTGTCCTCTCCCTCGGCTGCTACGGATTCGTCGCGACCCTCCAGCCGAGCGCCGACTTCGGACGCATCCTCGCGGCCTACGGCGGGGTGTTCGTCGCGGGATCGCTGGTGTGGGGCATGATCCTCGACGGCTACCGGCCGGACCGCTTCGACGTGATCGGTGCGGCGGTGTGCCTCGTCGGCGTCGGCGTGATCATGTACGCCCCGCGCGGTGGCTGATTCCCGCCGTCCGCGGGCGTGCGAACGGCCGTCCGAACGCCGTCGGCGCGAAGGTGGGGCTTGCCCTCGCGCGCCGGGCGTACCAGGCTGCGTAGCGCAGCGGAGACGGGAGGCAGGCGATGACGGTGGGCAACGGGCTCGCATGGCTGCTCGATGACCTGACCAAGCGGGTGCCGCACGTGCAGCACGCGCTCGTGCTGTCCAACGACGGCCTGGTCACGGGGGTCAGCGGCGACCTCGACCGGCCGACCGCCGAGCACCTGGCCGCTGTGTCATCGGGTTTCCACAGCCTCGCCAAGGGCGCCGGCCGGCAGTTCGGCACCGGCGGGGTGCGGCAGACCATGATCGAGTTCGAGGAGGGCTTCCTCTTCGTCACGGCGGCGGGCGACGGCAGCTGCCTGTCCGTGCTCAGCGGGATGGACGCGGACATCGGCCAGGTCGCGTACGAGATGACGCGGCTGGTGCGCCGGGTCGGCGAGCATCTCGGCGTGGCGCCGCGGCAGTCCGGCACCGCGCACGCGTGAACGGCCAGGCCCTCCCGCCCGGCCCGGCCCGAGCGCGCCGGGCTCGCCCTCGCCGACCGGGCGAGTTGTCCTGGCCGGAGCGCTTGAACCGGTCCTGAACTGCGGTTTCCTGCGGTTCTCGGAGTTGTCCACAGGCCCTCCGCGGGGGGTTTCCGTTCCGCGCTAGTTTGGTCACTGTCAGTGATCGAACTTCGCGGAAGGTGATGGACATGGGTGTGACGCAGGAGCGGCAGCAGCGGTTCGAGACGCAGCGGCCGACGGGACAGGCGGGTGCGGCAAGGGCACGGCGGGCGGCGCGCCCGGCGCAGGACCGGCTCGCCGTGGACGGGCCGCCCGCGGTGGCGGACGGCTCCTTGATGACGCTCGCGCGAGCCCGCGACGCGCTGGGCCTGGACTATGACGAGTTCGAGCTCGCCGTGCAGATCGGCGAGGTCTCCACGGTCGTGTGCGGGACGCACAGTTGGAAGGTGGAATCGGAGGAGGTGGACCGGCTCCTGGCGGAGGAGGGGCATCCCCTGCCGCTGCTCGACCGGGTCCGGCTGGTCGGCAGCGCCGAGGCGGCCAGAGAACTCGGGGTGGGCCGGGAGCGGTTCGTCCGGCTGGCCAGAGCCGGGCACATCCGTCCGGTCCGCTGGTATGTCAACAGGTACCGCGCGCTGGTGTGGATGTATCTGGCCCGGGATCTTCCGGTGCTCGCCGAGCAGTTCCCTGAGCTGCTCAAAGGCCCGCTGCCCGAGGAGCTACGGGCCGCGGTGGCCGAAGGCGGGGACGAACGGGCCCGCGGCTGGCGCTCCCGCCGTGTCACCCAGCTGCTGCGCGACGCGTCCGACGCGTGGGACGAGGCGGCGGTCTGGTCGGCGCTGCTCGGGCCGGAGCTGGTCGACAGCGCGGTTCCCGACCCCTACGAACGGGCGCATCTGCGCAAGTTGCGCGCGGCCCTGCCGCCCGGCCGGCCCGGCATGGCCACACCCGAGCAGATCAAGGCGATCGCCACGGCCGACCACCCGGACGAGATCGCACCGGCCCTCGTGGCGCTCGCGGACGCGCTCGGTCGGGCCAGGAGCGCGCGCCCCGCGCCGGGGCGGGCCGTCGGGGCCGCGGCCGGACTCGTCGCCGGGCTCGCCCCGTTGCCGGCGGCGCCGCCCCCGTCCCAGCCGGTGCCGTCGTCCGTGCCGCCGGCATCCGTCACGCCACCGCCGGCGCTGCCGGCGCCGGGGCGCCCTGTCGCCGCAGCCGGACCGAAGACAGCGGGGCCCAAGACAGCGGGGCCGAAGACCGCCGAGCCGGAGGCGGCAGCGGCCACGCCGGGCCTGCGCGGGCTGCTGCGGCTGCTCGGGCGCAGGCAGCGGTCAGCGGGCGCGGGCGCGGACCCCGGCCGGTGTGGCACCGACCGGGGCAGAACTCACAGCTCGCCGACGTCGGTGACCCGGACCACCGCGCGGCCCTCCTCGTCGGAAGCCGCGAGGTCCACCTCGGCCGAAATGCCCCAGCCGTGATCGCCGTTCGGGTCGGCGAAGGTCTGGCGGACCCGCCACAGGCCGTGCTCCGGCTGCTCCTCGATGAGCAGGAGCTTCGGACCGCGCGCGTCCGGTCCGGTGCCGAGGTCGTCGTACTCCTCCCAGTAGGCGTCCATGGCGTCGGCCCAGGCGTCGGCGTCCCACCCGGAGTCGGCGTCGAGTTCGCCGAGCTGGTCGTACTTCTCCAGCGCGGCCAGCTCGACACGGCGGAAGAGGGCGTTGCGGACCAGCACCCGGAAGGCGCGCGCGTTGGCGGTCACCGGCTTGACCTGATCGGCGCGCTCGGCGGCCTCCTCGGCGCTCTCCTCCTCGGGGTTGGCCAGCTGCTCCCACTCGTCGAGGAGGCTGGAGTCGACCTGCCGCACCAGCTCGCCGAGCCAGGCCGTCAGGTCCTGGAAGTCCTCCGACTTCAGGTCGTCGGGCACCGTGTGGTCCAGCGCCTTGTACGCGCCGGCCAGGTAGCGCAGCACGATGCCCTCGGTCCTGGCCAGCTCGTAGTAGGAGACGAACTCCGAGAAGGTCATGGCCCGCTCGTACATGTCGCGGATCACGGACTTCGGCGACAGCGGATGGTCGCCGACCCACGGGTGGCTCTTGCGGTACACGCCGTAGGCGTGCAGCAGCAGCTCCTCCAGCGGCTTGGGGTAGGAGACGTCCTGGATGCGCTCCATCCGCTCCTCGTACTCGACCCCGTCGGCCTTCATCTCCGCGATCGCCTCGCCGCGCGCCTTGTTCTGCTGGGCGGCGAGGATCTGGCGGGGGTCGTCGAGGGTGGACTCCACGACGGAGACCATGTCGAGGGCGTAGGAGGGGGAGTCGGGGTCGAGGAGTTCGAAGGAGGCCAGCGCGAAGGTGGACAGCGGCTGGTTGAGCGCGAAGTCCTGCTGGAGGTCCACGGTGAGGCGGACGATCCGGCCCTCGGCGTCGGGCTGGTCGAGCCGCTCCACCACACCGCCGTCCAGCAGCGACCGGTAGATCGCGATGGCCCGCCGGATGTGGCGCAACTGGGACCTGCGGTCCTCGTGGTTGTCCTCCAGCAGCCGACGCATCGCCTCGAACGCGTTGCCCGGCCGGGCGATCACCGACAGCAGCATCGCGTGGGTCACCCGGAAGCGGGAGGTCAGCGCCTCCGGCTCGGACGCGATCAGCTTCTCGAAGGTGTTCTGCCCCCAGCCGACGAAGCCCTCGGGCGCCTTCTTGCGCACCACCTTGCGGCGCTTCTTCGGGTCGTCGCCGGCCTTGGCGAGCGCCTTCTCGTTCTCGATCACGTACTCGGGCGCCTGCGCCACCACGAACCCGGCGGTGTCGAAGCCGGCCCGGCCGGCGCGCCCGGCGATCTGGTGGAACTCCCGGGCCCGCAGCACCCGCACCCGCTGCCCGTCGTACTTGGTCAGTGCGGTGAACAGCACCGTGCGGATGGGCACGTTGACCCCGACACCGAGGGTGTCGGTGCCGCAGATCACCTTCAGCAGCCCGGCCTGCGCCAGCTTCTCCACCAGCCGGCGGTACTTCGGCAGCATCCCGGCGTGGTGCACCCCGATGCCGTGCCGCACGTAGCGGGAGAGGTTGCGGCCGAAGGCGGTGGTGAAGCGGAAGTTGCCGATCAGGTCGGCGATGGCGTCCTTCTCCGCCCGCGTGCACATGTTGATGCTCATCAGCGCCTGCGCCCGCTCCACCGCCGCGGCCTGCGTGAAGTGCACGATGTACACCGGCGACTGACGGGTCTCCAGCAGTTCGGTGAGGGTCTCGGTCAGCGGGGTGGTGCGGTATTCGTAGCTGAGCGGCACCGGCCGGGTCGCGGAGCGGACCACCGCGGTGGGCCGCCCCGTGCGCCGGGTGAGGTCCTCCTCGAACCGCGACACGTCGCCGAGCGTCGCCGACATCAGCACGAACTGCGCCTGCGGCAGTTCCAGCAGCGGGATCTGCCAGGCCCAGCCGCGGTCCGGCTCGGCGTAGAAGTGGAACTCGTCCATGACGACCTGGCCCACGTCGGCGTTCCGGCCGTCGCGCAACGCGATCGAGGCCAGCACCTCCGCGGTGCAGCAGATCACCGGCGCGTCCGGGTTGACCGAGGCGTCGCCGGTGAGCATGCCGACGTTCTCGGTGCCGAACATCTTGCACAGGTCGAAGAACTTCTCCGAGACCAGCGCCTTGATCGGCGCGGTGTAGAAGGTGACCTCGTCGCGGGCGAGCGCGGCGAAGTGGGCACCGGCCGCCACCAGGCTCTTCCCGGAACCGGTGGGGGTGGACAGGATCACGTTCGCGCCCGAGACCACCTCGATCAGCGCCTCCTCCTGGGCCGGGTAGAGCGTGATGCCCTGCCCCTCGGCCCACGTCGAGAACGCTTCGAAGAGGGCATCGGGGTCGGCGTCGGAAGGGAGCTGATCGATAAGGGTCACCCCTCCATCTTGCCCGTCCGAGCGGCCGAGGGCGGAACCGGCGGTGAGAGCGATGATCACCACCGGTAGTGTGTGGCGTCGACCACACGTCAACTCCGCCCGCGGGCGGCCGAATCGGGGGTACCGCAGCACCATGATGGGACCAGCACACTCGCTGTCGGGAGCGGCGGCCTGGTTGGCGGTCGGCGCCATCTCGGCCGGCCTCGGCGATCCGATGCCGTGGCCGACCGTCGTGGTCGGTGCGCTGATCTGTGCCGGTGCGGCGCTCGCGCCGGACCTGGACCACCAGGCAGCGACGATCTCCCGCGCCTTCGGCCCGCTGTCCCATGTGGCCTGCAAAGTCATCGACGCGCTGTCCCACCTCGCCTACCGGACGACCCGGAAGAGCGGCGACCCCCGACGGGCCGGCGGCCACCGCACGTTGACCCACACCTGGCTGTGGGCGGCGATCCTCGGGGTCGGCTTCTCGGCACTGGCCGTCTACGGCGGCCGGTGGGCGGTGCTGGCGATCCTCTTCGTGCACATGGTGCTCGCCGTGGACGGCCTGCTGTGGCGGCAGGCCCGCACCTCCAGCCACATCCTGGTGTGGCTGCTCGGTGCGACCAGCGCCTGGATGCTCGCGGACGTGCTGGACGATCCGGGCCAGGGCAAGGCATGGCTGTTCACCCAGCCGGGCCAGCACTACATGTGGATCGGTATGCCGATCGTGCTCGGCGCCCTGGTGCACTGCGTCGGTGATGCCATCACGGTCTCCGGGTGCCCGATCCTGTGGCCGATACCGATCGGCCGCCGCCGCTGGCACCCGCTGGGCCCGCCGAAGTTCATGCGGTTCCGTGCCGGGAGCTGGGTGGAGCTGAAGATCCTCACGCCGGTGTTCTTCGTCGCGGGCGGCGTCTGCGCCGTCGGCGCCCTGGGGTTCGTCGGCTGACGGCTCAGCCCTCCTTCGCCCGCTCGGCCGGGCGGCCGCGTCCCGCCCGCGCCGGCTGCCGCGGCCGGGCGCCGCGCACCGCGGGCACAGCGAGCACCGCGGCCACCGCCGCGACCTGCCACACCGGCCCGAAGCCCAGCACCCGCGCGGAGCCGAGGAGCGCGGCGGCCGGGCCGGCCGCGGCCAGGCCGATCGGGCCGAGGACGTAGGCCCCGAACGAGCCGTAGGCGCTCACCCGGGCGAGGACCTCCGGCGGCACACCGCCCTGCACCCCGGCCAGGTAGAGCGTGGTGCAGAACGCCGAGCCCACGCCGCCCAGGAAGGCCGCGGCGCAGACCCAGCCGAGGGGCAGTCCGGCGGCGAGGGTGGCCGGTGGCAGCGACCAGCCCAGCGAGGCGGCCGTCCCCACGAGCAGGGGGCGGCGCGGGCGGCGGCCGAGCAGGGCGAGGCCGCCGGCCACCGCCCCGGCCCCGTAGCCGGCCATCACCAGCCCCCAGGCCGCGGAGCCGCCGAGCCGCTGCTGGGCGACGACGGGGCCGAGGACCAGGAACGGCGCCCAGACGAAGAGGTTCATCAGGCCCATGTGCACCGTCGTCACCCACAGCCAGATACGGGAGCGGAAGGCCGACCAGCCGCTTCGCAGGTCGGCGGCGAAGGACGAGCGGCGGGCGGCGGGCCGGACCGTGCGCGGGAGCAGCAGGAGCGCCGCGACGCTCACGGCGTAGCTGGCGGAGTCCAGTGCGATCACGCTGGACGGGCCGCTGACGGCGGTCAGCACCCCGGCGAGCGCGGGCCCGGCGATGGAGGTCGCCGAGGCGGCCGTGCCGAGCAGGGCGTTGGCGTCGGAGAGCGACGCGGTGCCGGCGAGGTGGGGGACGAGGGCGTTGAGCGCCGGGTTGAACAGCGCCTCGGCCGCGCCCCAGAGGCCGACGAGGGTGACGAGTGCCCACAGCGGTGGCCGGGAGCCGAGGAGCACCGCGGCGAGGGCGCCTTGGGTGAGGCAGCGCACCGTGTCGGCGGTCAGCATCACCTGCCGGCTGCCGAGCCGGTCCGCGAGGACGCCGCCGGCCAGGAGCACCAGGACGAGCGGCGCGATCCGGGCGCTGAGGACCAGGCCGAGTTCGGTGCCCCCGCCGCCGGTGGTGAGGATCGCGAAGGCGAGCGCGACGGAAGCGGTCGAGGAGCCGAGGAGGGAGGTGGCGTAGCCGATGAAGAAGCGGCGGAAGTCCCGTTCGCGCAGCAGGGAGAGACCGGAGGGGAGAGGCATGGGCGCAGCGTGCAGGGCGCGTGCGGCGACACGCCAGATCGGGTGACGAAAAAAGCTGAGTCGAGGCGAGTCAAGTTATGCTGCTGTCTGGAGCATTCTGAAGTGCGTTTACTGCGATGGGCTGAACGGGGGCGATATGAGTCGGCCGGTGGAGTACGCGGTGGCTGTGGAGGGGTTCGTCGCCGCGGCGGAGTTGGGGGCGGGCTCCCGGCGGGTCTACCGGATCGCCCTCGCCACCTGGGCCTGGTCGCTGGTGGACAAGGCCCCGCCGGTGGGGGAGGGGCGCAGGGGCGCCACACCGCCGACGGTGCCGCTCGGCCTGCTCGACGCCCCGCGGACCGCAGAGCGGCTGCGGGAGGCGTTCCGCGCGCGGGCCGGGGCGGTCGGGGCGCGCACCGCCAACCGCGAGCTGTCGATCCTTGCCGCGGCGCTGAACTGGTGGCGCGAGCAGGGGTGGTTGACGGGCGACCCGCTGTCCGCCGTGAGCCGCCTGCCGACGTCGGCCGCCCGGCAGCCGGAACCGCGGCTCGACGCCGGCCAGGTCCGCGCTGTCCTCGGTCTGCCCGTCCCCTTGCGGGAGAAGGCCTTCTGGCACCTGCTCCATGAGTCCGGGGCGAGCATCGAGCGGGTCCTCGCCCTCGACATCGGCGACCTGGACCTGGCCGGCCGCCGAAGCCGCGGGCGGGCCGCACTGCACTGGGGCGAGGGTGCGGCTGCACTGCTCCCGCTGCTCACCCTGGGCCGGCTGGACGGGCCGCTCTTCGTGACCGGGCGGGGGCGGCTGTCCTACCGCCGCGCCGCGGAGGTCTTCACCGCGGCGACCCGGCCGCTCGACCCGCAGGGGCGCGGGTGGACGCTGCGGCGGCTGGCGGCCGCGGCCGGGCCGCGGACGTAGGGGCGGGCGTGCGGGCGGGCGCGGAGTCGGGGCCGGGCTCGCCCATCCCGAGGGCGGCCGCGGCGGAGGCCGCCGCCCGCACCAGCGCGGCCACCCCGCGGCTGCGGGAGTGCTCCGGCCAGGCGATGACCAAAGTGGCGGGCGGGCAGTCCGCGAGGGGCACGTAGGAGACAGCCTGCCGCGGGTAGCGCGCGGCGACCGACCGGGGCAGCACGGTCGTCGTGGCACCGAGGCCGACAAGGGCGAGGAGCTGCGCGAGGTCGTGGACGCCCTGCGCGGCGATATCGCGTTCGGCCCGGTCGTCGACCTGGTCGGGGCCGATGCCGAGGTCGGCCAGGCGCACGGCGGCGGCACCGGCGAGCGGATGACCCGCGGGCAGCGCGGCCACACGGGGTTCGCGCGCCACGACATCCGCGTCGATGCCGCTGGAGTCGTACGGCTCGAACATCAGGGCGGCGTCGGCCTCGCCGGTCCGCAGCAGCCGGGTGCGCTCGCGCCAGCCGCACAGCCGTACGGCGACCGGTTCGGCACCGGGCTCCTCGGCGACCGCGGCGAGGAGGTGTTCCAGCAGCCCGCCGTCGGCGTCGGCCTTGACGGCGAGCAGCAGCCGGCGGTCCGCGGTCCCGGCGCGCACGGCGCGCCGGGCGGCCGCGTCGAGCGCTTCGAGGGCGGGCCGTACCTGGCTGAGCAGCACCTCGCCGGGCTCGGTTAGGGCCACCACCCGGGTCGTGCGTTCGAACAGCCGCACCCCGAGGTCGGCCTCCAGGCTCCGGATCGCCCGTGACAGCGCGGGGGCGGCGATGCCGAGCCGCTCGGCGGCGCGGGTGAAGTTGCGTTCCTCCGCCACGGCGACGAAGTACCGCAAGGGTCGGGACTCCACGGGCATGGCCCCATTATGACCCGCCCGGTCGGATGATTGTTGCCTGCCGGGTCATAGTCGGTGCCGAGCTGGTCGTTCTGCCGCGGCCGCCGCGTCCGCAGACTGGGGAGCGCCGCAGGGCGTACGTCCCTCGGCGGAACGGAGCAGGACCCATGCGCGCAGTCGGCATCGAGCGCTTCGGCGACACCCCGGAACTCAGGAAGGTGCCCGAACCCGAGCCCGGCCCCGGCCAGTTGCGGGTCGCCGTCGAGGCCGCGGCCACCAACCCGCTGGACCTGGCGATCGCCTCGGGGGCACTCGCGGAGGCCGGCGCCTACCGCTTCCCGCTCACGCTCGGCATGGACGGCGCGGGCACGGTCACCGCGGTCGGCGCGGGCGTCACCGGCTTCCGGGTCGGGGAGCGCGTCTTCGGGCAGTTCTGGAGCAGCCCCTTCCAGTTCGGCACCTTCGCGGATGTCTGCGTCGTCCAGGAGGCACCCGCGCTCGGCGCGCTCGCCGCCGTACCCGACGAACTGCCCAGCCACCTGGCGGCCGCGCTGCCGACCGCCGCCATGACCGCGCTCGGCGTCATCGAGCAGGCACAGCTGCCCGCGGGGGGCACCCTGGTCGTCATCGGCGCCACCGGAGGCGTGGGGACGTTCGCGGTGCAGGCAGCCGCGGCCCGCGGCCTCCGCGTCGTCGCCACCGCCTCCACCGCCTCGGGCGGGCGTGCCGACCGGCTGCGGGAACTGGGCGCCGACACGGTGCTGGCCGGTGGTGGACAGCCGCTCGACCAGGCGCTGCGCGACCTCGCGCCCGACGGGGTGGACGCGGTCCTGGACGCCGTCGGCGACCGCGCCCTGGCCGGCAGCGCGGCCGGCGCCGTACGGGACGGCGGCGCCCTGATCTCGATCGCCTTCGGGCTGGACGAACGCGCACAGGCCGACCAGCGCATCCGCGCCGCGAACTACCGCCTCGACCGCAAGCCCGAACTCCTCGCCCAGGTCGCACAGCTGGCCGCCGCAGGCACCCTGCGGCCCGTCATCGGCGCCGAGGTCCCGCTGGAGGACACCCCGCGGGCCCTCACCGGCGCCGTCCCCTTCACCGGCGGCCTGCGCGGCAAGGTCGTCGTCCGGGTGGGCTGAACGCGCCGCCCGCGGCAGGCCCCCGGGCCGCCTCACCCGTGCCAGGACCGCCACAGCGCCGCGTACGCCCCCTCCGCCGCCACCAGTTGGTGGTGGCTGCCCAGCTCGCTGATCCGGCCGTCCTCGACCACCGCGATCACGTCCGCGTCGTGCGCGGTGTGCAGGCGGTGCGCGATGGCCACCACGGTACGGCCGTCCAGCACCCGGGACAGCGAGCGTTCCAGGTGCCGGGCGGCCCGCGGGTCGAGCAGGGAGGTCGCCTCGTCGAGCACCAGGGTGTGCGGGTCGGCCAACACCAGCCGGGCCAGCGCGAGTTGCTGCGCCTGCGCCGGGGTCAGGGCGGCGCCGCCGGAGCCGACCTCGGTGTCCAGCCCGTCCGCCAGCGCGGCCGCCCACCCTCGCGCGTCCACGGCGGCCAGCGCGTCCCACAGCTCGCCGTCGCCAGCCGCCGGGCGGGCCAGCCGCAGGTTGTCGCGCAGGCTGCCGACGAAGACGTGGTGCTCCTGGTTGACCAGCGCGACGTGCTCCCGGACCCGCTCGGCGGGCATCCGGGCCAGCGCGGCACCGCCGAGGGTGACCTCGCCGGTCCGCGGCGCGTAGAGCCCGGCCAGCAGCCGCCCGAGCGTGGACTTGCCCGCGCCCGACGGCCCGACCAGCGCCAGCCGGGTGCCGGGCGGCACGTCGAGCGACACGCCGTGCAGCACGTCGGTGTCCTCGGTGTAGCCGAACCGGACCTGGTCCGCGGTCATGGTCCGGCCGTCCGGCACCAGTGCGCCGTCGCCCTCCTCGACCTCCACCTCGCGCACACCCACCAGCCGCGCCAGCGACGCCTGCGCGGTCTGCAACTCGTCGTACCAGCGCAGCATCATGCCGATCGGGTCGACCAGCATCTGCGCGTACATCGCGCCGGTGGTCAGCGCGCCCACCGCCAGCCAGCCGTGCAGCGCGAAGCCGCCGCCGATCAGCAGCACGGCGGTGAGGATCAGCACGTGCGTCATCGTGACCGCGGGGAACAGCACGCTGCGCAGCCACAGGGTGTACCGGCTCCAGTCGATCCAGTTCCGCAGCCGGGCCCGGGACAGCTCCTCGCGCCGCCCGCCCAGGCCGTGTGCCTCGATGGTGCGGCCGGCGTCCACGGTCTCGGCGAGCGCGGCGGCCACCGCCGCGTAGCCGGCCACCTCCGCGCGGTAGGCGCGCGGCGCCCGCCGGAAGTACCAGCGGCAGCCGACGGCCAACAGCGGCATCGCCACCACCACGGCCAGCGCCAGCGGCGGGGCGGTCACCACCAGCGCGCCGAGCAGCAGCAGCGCCCACACCACCGCGACGGCCAGCTGCGGCACGGCCTCGCGCATCGCCTCCGACAGCCGGTCGACGTCGGTGGTGATCCGCGACAGCAGATCGCCGGTGCCGGCCCGCTCCAGCACGCCCGGGGGCAGCGAGACCGCACGCACCAGGAAGTCCTCGCGCAGGTCGGCGAGCATGCGCTCGCCCAGCACCGCCCCCCGCAGCCGCACCTGCCGCACGAACCACGCCTGCACCGCCAGCGCGGCCAGGAACAGGCAGACGGTACGCGTCAGATGGATGTCGCGGTGGCCGTCGGCCAGGTCCTGCACCAGGTCGCCCAGCAGGAACGGGCCGACCATCGACGCCACGACCGCGACGGTGTTGACGCCGAGCAGCAGCGCGAACTTGCCGCGGTGCCGCCCGACCAGCTCCCGGACGTAGCCGCGCACCGTGGCGGACGAGCCGACCGGCAGCGTGGCGTTGTTCGCGACCGGCGCCGAGGGGTCGTGCTCCGGCGGTCGTACGCCGATCATGCGAGGTCGTCCTTCGTCGACATGTCGCCACGGGCACCGGCCGCCTCGGCCGCCGCCACCGCTTCGTCCGCCACCGCCCCGTCCATCGCCGCTCCGTTCGCCGCGGTCCCGTTCACCGCGGTCCCGTTCACCACCGCGTCGTCCTCCTCGCGGGTCACCACGGACCGGTACAGCGGCGTCGTCCGCAGCAGTTCGTGGTGGCCGCCGGTGGCCAGCGCGGTGCCGTCGTGGACGAACACCACCCGGTCGGCGCGGTCCAGGACCAGCGGGCTGGAGGTGAGGACCACGGTGGTGCGCCCGGCCCGGATCTCCCGCAGTCCGTGCGCGATCCGCGCCTCGGTGTGCGCGTCGACCGCCGACGTCGGCTCGTCGAGCACCAGCACCCCGGGGTCGGCCATCAGCGAGCGGGCCAGCGCGAGCCGCTGCCGCTGCCCGCCGGACAGCGACCGGCCGCGCTCGATGATCCGCGCCCGCATCGCGTCCCCGGACGCCGCGTCGGCGCCGGCCAGCGACCGCACCAGCGCGTCGAGGACGTCGCCGCACTGCGCGGCGGCCAGCGCCGCCTGCGCGGCCACCCGGCCCGAGGCGGGCACGTCGAGCAGTTCGGCCAGCGTGCCCGACAGCAGCACCGGGTCCTTGTCGTGGACGAGCACTGCCGAGCGGGCCGCCGCGAGCGGTACGGCGTCCAGCGCCCGCCCGCCCAGCAGCACCGACGGGTCGCCCTCGACGGCGGCGGGGCTGTGCCCGCCCAGCCGGTCGGCGAGCCGCCCGGCGGCGTCCGGGTCCCCGCACACCACGGCCGTGAGCAGCCCGGCGGGGGCGAGCAGCCCGGTCGCCGGGTCGTACAGGTCGCCCGCGAGCGCGGCCTCGTCCAGGGCCTGCCCGGCACCGGCCCCGCCCGCCCCCGCCGTGCCTGCCATGCCCGCCACGTCGGTACGCCGCAGCGCCAGCACCCGCGCGGCCCGCTTCGCCGACGGCCGCGAGAACGACCACGCCATGGCGATCTCCTCGAAGTGCTGGAGCGGGAACAGCAGGAAGGACACCGAGCCGTAGACCGTGACCAGCTGGCCGACCGAGATCTGCCCGTCCAGCGCGAGCCGCGCCCCGTACCAGGCGACACCGACCAGCAGCAGCCCCGGCAGCGCGACCTGGACGGCCGCGATGGTGGCCCACATCCGGGCGCTGTGCACCGCGGCCCGCCGCACCTCCTGCGACGTACGGCGGTAGCGCTCCAGGAACAGCTCCTCGCCGCCGATCCCGCGCAGCACCCGCAGCCCCGCCACGGTGTCGGCGGCCAGCTCCGTCGCCCGGCCGCCCTTCTCCCGCTGGAGGTCGGCCCGGCGGGTGGCCGCGGGCAGCAGCGGCAGCACCGACAGCGCCAGCACCGGCACGCACGCGGCGACCACGACCCCGAGCTTCGGCTCGTAGACCACCAGCGCCACGGCCACGCCGACGGTCGCCAGCAGCGCCGAGGTGAAGCGGGCCAGCGCCTCGACGAACCAGCCGATCTTCTCGACGTCGCCGGTGCTGACCGCCACCACCTCGCCCGCCGCGACCCGGCGGGTCAGGACCGCGCCCAACTCGACCGCCTTGGCCGCCAGGAGCTGCTGCACCTTGGTGGAGGCGCTGATCCAGTTGGTGACCGCGGTGCGGTGCAGCATCGTGTCGCCGAGCGCGGTGAGCATGCCGAGGACGAGCACCGCGACACCGGCCAGCACCAGCCGGGTGCCCGAGCGGTCCACCACCGCCTGCACGGCCACGCCGACCACGGCCGGGAAGCAGGCCAGCGGCCCCATGCGCAGCAGGCCCCACGCGGCGGCGGCCACCTGGCCGCGCCACTGGCCCAACTCCAGCCAGATCAGCAGCCGGCGGCCGGAACGGGTGTCGGGACGGCCGGGATCGGCGAAGGGGAGGGCGGTGAGGGACGGCATGATGTCCTGAGGTGGGTGCGTGGCTGCGGGCAGGGGTCAGCGCCCGGACCCGGCTGGGCCCGGGGCGGAGCGGACGTCCCACGGCCCCCTCGCCGCATTCCGGGCGATCCCCCGCGATCCCCCGCGATCGGGCCGGAAGCCGCCGTGGACCGTGTAAGACTCCCTGCGCACCGGCCGCCGGGTCAAATGGATTTCACGGAACAAGATCACTCGTGTGGGTGACCTCCACCACACCGACTTTGCGGTGCGATGGCTGGAAACGGCACACTGTGTGGCTCCACATCTTGGTTACTGAGGAGACCCCCCACATGAAGGGCTTTCGGGCATTTCTGCTGCGCGGCAACGTCGTCGACCTGGCGGTCGGTATCGTCGTCGGTGCCGCTTTCACCGCGCTGGTGAACGGTTTCGTCGGAGCGTTCCTGACGCCGATCGTCGGCCTGGTCAGCGGTGCCACCGGTGATTTCAGCCACCGCAGCTTCCACGCGGAGGGCGTCACCTTCCCGTACGGCGTGTTCATCAACGCGCTGATCAGCTTCGTCATCGTGGCGGCGGTGATCTACTTCCTGGTCGTGCTGCCGATGAACCGCATGCAGGAGAAGTTCTTCCCGAAGGCCGCGGCCGCGCCGATGCGCGAGTGCCCGGAGTGCCTGACCGCGATCCCCGTCGCCGCCAAGCGCTGCAGCGCCTGCACCGCGGTGCTCGCCCCGTCCGTGCCCGCCCAGGGCGGCGAGAGCGAGGCCGCGAGCGACGGAGCGGTCGACATCTCGAAGTAGAAGTTCTCGCAGGAGAAGGAGGGGTCCACGAGGCCCGGGGTCCCCGCCCCGGTCCTCCCCGGTCCTCCCCGGCTCCGGGTGAACGGCGCGCCGCACGGACGAGTGGCGCGCCGCAGCCTTTTCCGCCCTACCCCCGTCGGCGCCCTCGTCCCCCCGCGCGGCCGCGCTACTCCCGCGGCCCGCCGCCCTTCGCGCGCCCCTTCGGCCCGCCGCCGGGCCTGCCGTGGCCCCCGTGCGCTCCATGCGCCCCGTGCGCCCCGCGCCCCTGCGGCTGCCCCTCCCCGAGCGTGTCCAGCAGCGCCGACAGCGCCGCCCGCTTCTCCTCGTCCAGCGGTGCCAGCAGTTCGGCGGCCGCGGCCCGGCGCACCGCCCGCAGCTCGGACAGCGCCCGCGCGCCCTCGTCACGCAGCTCGATCCTGATCACCCGCCGGTTGTGCGGGTCGGGCACCCGCCGCACCATCTCCCGCTCCTCCAGCGCGTCCACGAGCGTGGTCACCGCGCGCGGCACCACGTCGAGCTGCTGTGCGAGGTCGGCCATCCGCGGCGGCGCCTCGCAGTGCGCGAGCGCGCGCAGCAGCCGGGACTGCGCCGGAGTGATGCCCAGCGGCTCCATCAGCCGCCGCTGCGCGCGGTGCAGCCACCGGCTCAGCGTCAGCAGCTGGTCGGCGAGGCGTCCGGTGGTCTCCTCGGCGCCGCCAGGCGCCGGGCGGGACCGGCTCTCCTCGGTGGCCGCGGTGGTGGGGGAATCCATGGCCTCAGGCTATCAGGATGAACCTCATTGTGAGTATAGGTAACAATGACCTACACTCCCTTTGTCCACGCGTCCCGGGCCACCCGACGCCCCGGACGCGCACCCCGATCCGGAGGAGCCCTTTGCGTCCCCAGAACACCGTGTCCGACCGATGGACACCACCGAAAGGCAAGCCCGTCACCCGCGCGGACGTCGACGTCCGCCGCATCCTGCGCCTGTTCCGCCCCTACCGCGCCCGGCTCGTCGTCGTGGGGCTGCTGGTCGCCCTGTCGTCCCTGGTCTCGGTCGCGTCGCCGTTCCTGCTGCGCGCGATCCTCGACACGGCCATCCCGCAGGGCCGCAGCGGACTGCTCGCCCTGCTCGCGCTGGGCATGATCGCCACCGCCGTCGCCAACGGCGTCTTCGGCGTGCTCCAGACCCTGATCTCCACCACGGTCGGCCAGCGCGTCATGCACGACCTGCGCACCGCCGTCTACGAGCGGCTCCAGCGGATGTCGCTCGCCTTCTTCACCCGCACCCGCACCGGCGAGGTGCAGTCCCGGATCGCCAACGACATCGGCGGCATGCAGGCCACCGTCACGTCCACCGCGACCTCGCTGGTCTCCAACCTCACCTCGGTGGTCGCCGCGGTGGTGGCGATGGTCGCCCTGGACTGGCGGCTGACGATCGTCTCGCTGCTCCTGCTGCCGGTCTTCGTCTGGATCTCCCGCAAGGTCGGCCGCGAGCGCAAGAAGATCGCCACCAAGCGGCAGAAGCAGATGGCCACGATGTCCGCCATCGTCACCGAGTCGCTGTCGGTCAGCGGCATCCTGCTCGGCCGCACCATGGGCCGCACCGACTCGCTCACCCGCGACTTCTCCACCGAGTCCGAGCGCCTGGTCGACCTCGAGGTGCGGTCGAACATGCAGGGCCGCTGGCGGATGGCCGTGATCGGCATCGTGATGTCCGCGATGCCCGCGCTGCTGTACTGGGCGGCCGGCCTCACCGGAGGCGGCGGCCCCGGCTCCTCGATCTCCATCGGCACCCTGGTCGCGTTCGTCTCCCTCCAGCAGGGCATGTTCCGCCCGACGGTCTCGCTGCTGGCCACCGGCGTGGAGGTGCAGACCTCGCTCGCGCTCTTCCAGCGGATCTTCGAGTACCTCGACCTGCCCGTGGACATCACCGAGCGGCCCGACCCGGTCCGCATCGAGCGGGTCCGCGGCGACATCCGCTTCGAGGACGTCGACTTCGCCTACGAGGCCGCGGACGGCGGCCGCGCCGAACCCACCCTGCGCGGCATCGACCTCGCCATCCCCGCCGGCGGCAGCCTCGCCGTGGTCGGCGCGACCGGCTCCGGCAAGAGCACCCTCAGCTACCTGGTGCCCCGCCTGTACGACGTGACCGGCGGCCGGGTCACCATCGACGGCACCGACGTGCGCGACCTCAGCTTCGACACCCTGGCCGCCGCGGTCGGCGTGGTCTCCCAGGAGACCTACCTCTTCCACGCCTCCGTCGCGGAGAACCTGCGCTTCGCCAAGCCCGACGCGACCGACGCCGAGATCGAGGCGGCCGCCCGCGCCGCGCAGATCCACGACCACATCGCCGGCCTGCCCGACGGGTACGACACCCTCGTCGGCGAACGCGGCTACCGCTTCTCCGGCGGCGAGAAGCAGCGCCTGGCCATCGCCCGCACCATCCTGCGCGACCCGCCGGTGCTCGTCCTCGACGAGGCCACCAGCGCGCTGGACACCCGCACCGAGGCCGCCGTCCAGGACGCGATCGACGCGCTCTCGGCCGGCCGGACCACCATCACCATCGCGCACCGGCTCTCCACGATCCGCGACGCGGACCAGATCGCCGTGCTCGACGCCGGCCGCGTCGTGGAACGCGGCACCCACGACGAACTCCTCGCCCTCGACGGCCGGTACGCCGCCCTCAGCCGCCGCGGCGCCGACCACCCGGACGCGGCAGCAGCCGAGGCCGCCGCCGAGGGAACATCGGCAGCCGCCGTGACCGCGGCGACCGGGCCGGCGACCGCGCTCGCACCCGCGGCCACCCCGCGCTGAGCGCCGGCGCGGGGGCCGTACGGGGCTTGCCGGCGCCACCTTACTCACGGGTAAGGTGGGCCTCCGGCGGGAGCCGCCCGCCAGTCGGAGGAGGCCGCCCCGTGTCCGTACGCCCCGCATCCCTGCGCCCGGCCCCGCTGCTCGCGGGGCTGCTGGCCACCGCCGGCGCCCTGCACTTCCTGGTGCCCGCGCCCTTCGACGGCATCGTGCCCACTGCCCTGCCGGGCCGCCCGCGCGACTGGACCCGGGCCAGCGGCGCCGCCGAACTCGCGCTCGCCGCCGCCGTCGCCCTGCCGGCCACCCGCCGCACCGGCGGCCTGCTCACCGCCGGCTTCTTCGCCGCGGTCTTCCCCGCCAACGTCAAGATGGCCTACGACTGGCGGCACCGCCCCGCCCCGCTCAAGGCCGCCGCCTACGCCCGGCTCCCGCTCCAGGCGCCGCTGGTGATGTGGGCGCTGAAGGTCAGCCGCTCGGCGGCGTCCGGATCGCGCTGACACGGATCGCGCTGACACGGATCACTGCGATCACTCCGACACCAGGATGACGTCGAGGGTGCGGGGGCCGTGGACGCCTTCGACGCGGTCGAGTTCGATGTCGCTGGTGGCGGAGGGGCCGGAGATCCAGGTGAGGGGGCGGGTGGGGTCGAGTCGGGGGAGGGCTTGGGGGAGGGAGGCGACGATTTGGCGGGGGGTGTGGACGACGCAGATGTGGTGGTCGGGGACGAG